>CAZLIJ010000008.1:385-11131 GCA_964559305.1 uncultured Oscillospiraceae bacterium
CAGCTGATAATATAATCGCTCATAAAAATGATTCCTCTCTTAGATAAACGTTATTTATTATAAGCCAAACCGGCTATATCCACAAGTGGCCGTTATTGCCCGTTTTTCCTGAAATGTGAGGAAAAAGTGTATTGCCATGCACAGCTTTGGCGGGCGTCGGCATAGTCAAGCCCCGTAAAGGCGAAGCACAGGGGCTTTATGCTGGCCAGAGTCTTTACGCCCAGATAGGATATGGCGAGGGACACAATGGTTTTCAGGCACACCATGGGGAAGCTCAGGGGCATCCAGCCCAGAATTCCCAGCGTACCCACCACAAGATTGTGGGCAAGATAAATGCCCAGCGAAAGCTTTACCAGCGGCGACAATGCCCGCTGCAGCCGGCAAGGTCGGTTGAGATTCTGTTTGGCAAAAAGGAATACGCAGCCGGCCAGCAGCGCCATCAGCCCCCCGGACTGGGCCTGAAGGGATGCGTTATACTCCCCCGCCGCGCCGGAGCGCAGCGCCGTGCCCGCCGCTATCAGCGCCAGATCCGCCGCAAACACCGCTATGATTATCCAGTTGGGGATCTTCTTTTTTATGCCGCCAAGAAAATATCCCAGCAGGTACATGGGCAAAAAGCCGCCCAGCAGCTTTAACTGGGAGAGCGTGTCCAGCCCCCGGCTCTGCCGGTATTCAGCCGGCAGCAGACATATCACGGCGCTTTGCGCCAGCACCAGCGAAATAATGACTGCCAGCGTTTTTTTCCCGCCGGCGGAAAGGCCTTTGATGCCCAAAAACAAAACCGGTGAGATAAGCGTTAGGGCGATAAGGGTATACATATACCAGAAATGCACCATTATGGGTCCGCTGAAGGCCTGGCCGATAAAAGAAAAGAACACGCCCGCGCTTCTGTCCATACGGGCGGCGGTTTTCCACGCCGCAGCCACCACCGTCCACACAGCCAGCGTCAGCAAAAGACGGGGCAGCCGATGGGTAAGAACGCTTTTATAGTCCCCGGTTCTTTCGCTGTTCATGGCAAGATATCCCGCCATCATCAGGAAAAGAGGCACGGCAGTGAAGGCAAGGGAGGTGAAGGCATTGGTGAACTGCCAGCTTCGGGAGCCAAGGGAATCCCGCAGGGGCGCGGCGGCGGTGTGCATGAACACCACGCATATCACACCGAAAGCCCTCAGATAATCAAAATATACGATATGTTCTTTTTTTGCCAGCTCACCGTCCACGGTTAACCCCCAATATTGAAGATAAAGAATTTTATCATTACCCGGTGATAAAAGCAACTTATAATCTGCCCCGCTTCACTCAATTACCGCTTGTTGTGAAATTTTTGTATATTATTTTGCAATACACAACATCCTGTGCTATAATTTAAAAAAATATCAACATGTCTTGCGGAGGAGCAGTGTATGGACGTAAAAAACAAACAGCTTGCCGCTGCAATCGAGCTATATAAATCCGCCGAAAGCGATCCTGTGCGCCAGCAGGCCATAGGTATTATCACCGCCATGGCGGACGGCGGCGATGTGACCGCCTGTCTCATTCTGGGCGTGAACTACGACCCGGCCAAGGAAAAAGGCTTTCTTGAAAGAGACGCGGTGAAGGCTTTGGAATGGTACAAAAAAGCCGCCGATCTGGGGGACGCCAAGGGCGCCAACGAAGCCGCCATACTCAGCTTTCGCGGCGGGCCGGAGGTTCAGAACAAGGAGCTGGCGGCAGAGTTGATTCAAAAAGCCGTGGATATTGAGCCGGACAACGAGATCTATCAGAAAAACCTTGTGGTGATAAAGGGCCAGCCAAAAGAAAAAACGCCGGAACCGGAAGATAATTCCGACGCGGACAGCGCCGGTGAGGACGGCGCCGAGATCAGCGATAGCCTGGAAAAGACCGTTATCGAGGGCGTGGACGGCAACATGCTGTGGCTGGACGTGGCCTTCGGGGTGATAATTCTGGCCTGCGTCGGCATATTGGCCTATGAAGGGCTGCTGATGAGCTATCTCATTCCCTTCCTTGTGCTGGTGGCTCTGGTGGCTTTCATAAATCTGCAAATGCTCAGCTGCCACATAACCGTTACCACCCGGCGGGTCTCGGGTCGGATATCCTTTCTGCGGCTCATTGACATGCCACTTGACTGCATCAGCTCCGTGGGCACCACCGCCTTCGGCGGCGTCAAAGTCACGGCGGCCTCCTGCCGGGGCACCTTCTATCTTGTGAAAAACCCCGACGAGGTCCGCGCCGCCATAGCCGGACTTCTGGTGAAGCGGCAGGAAAGCGCGTCAAAAGCGGCAGAAGTCATATACAGGGAGCCGGCAATTAGCAGCGCCGACGAGCTGAAAAAGCTGGGAGATTTACTGGACGAGGGCATAATAACTCAGGACGAATTCGACAGTCTCAAGGACGAGATAATAGGATAAGAAAAAGCCGCCGTCATCCAAAGGGATGACGGCGGCTTTTTCTTATCAGGCGTTCACGGCCTTTGTAAGCCCGCAGAGACTGTCTATCATGCTGCCCACGGCATTGATATCAAGCTCATAGTTGAGCTCCTTTGCCGAGGCCTGCACCATGGCCAGCACCCACTGCTTTTTGTCGGCTCCGGCGCTGAACTTCTTTTCCGCCTGGCTCATGTACTCCATCACCAGCGACAAAAGCCTGCTCCAGTTTTTCTCCTTCACCGCTTTTGTCACATACTCCGCAAGCTTTACTGCCAGCGGCAGGCACACCGCCAGCCCCGACAGCACGGCCACAATAAGCTGGGTATATTTCATATGCTCTCATCTCCTCTCCCCGCGGCTTCAAACACTATGCCGCCGGCGGTATTCTCCGCTTTTGCCTTGCCGTAATATCCGCTGAGCACCGCGGCGGTCATGGCCTGCATAAAGGCAATGAGCGCCGTGAGAAAGGGCAGAGTGCCGGTGTATGAGAGCAAAATGCACATCGTGCACAGAAAAAGGCAATACGCCGTGGCGGCGCAGTCAAATATAAGCGTTATCAGCGCCAGCTTTTTTGAGCAGCTTCTTTTGCGCTTCGTACTTTTTTTGCGCTTTATGCCTTTTTTCCGCTTCATGCTTCTTTTCTCTCCGCCGCCCGCTTGGCCATGATGGCCGCCTGACAGCGGGTCACCAGCTGTCCAGGTCGGGTGCCGTCGGTTATGCCCATATCCACCGCCTCGCCCAGCTCCGCCTGTGCCCATTCCGGGCAGGGCTTATCTTTCAGATATTCGCACAGCCTTTCGTATATTTCTTCTCCCGTCATGTTGTCCTCCAGTCTTTTTTTGAAGCTGTCCCAGCCGGGGCTTGATCTCCCCCACCAGCCCGCCGCTCCCGGACAGTGTTTGCCGTTTACGTCGAAATGCCGTATGACCCGCTCCGGGGGGATGCGGTATTTTTCCATCAGCTCCCGACCCAGCGCCGCGGCGTTTGCAAGGGTCTTTTCCGAAAACCCGTACCGCCCGTCCCGCAGGGTGTCGCACATCTCCACGGATATGGAATTGCCGTTGGTGCAAAGGCCGTAAAACCTGCCGCCTCCGGTTTGCGGACAGTCGGCCCATTTGCCCCCGCCCACACTCCACGCAGTATAGTCCTCCCCCACGGAGCGCACTATCTGCCCATCGTCCACAAAATAGTGCGCCGAGGCCTGAAGGGTATTGCTGGCAAAATATCCGGCGTTGGCGTGGGCCGTATCCCCGTCGTTGGCGGTGTAGTGGTAAACAAGATACTTTATGGCCCCCGGACTTCGCCGGGCCCCGTAATTTCCCGCCCGGCAGGGTATATCTTCAATTTTGCAGGCCGCCGTGAACACTTCCTTTCCGATTTTTCTCTCGCCCCTGCCGCCCCCGCGGCGGCGACTTACACAAAAGCGTGCAACTAATCCTCAAAACCCGTCGACACCGGCCTTTGCAAGTGGTACAATGCCAAAAAAGGTGTTTTTCGGAGGTAATTTCAATGACTTTTTTTGATACTCTCGACAACATAAAGGTGGGCACCATATCCCTGAACGCCCTGCTGTCCGCGGTGCTGGTTTTCGTTGTGTGTGCCATTCTCATAAAGCTCATAGGGCGCATCAATGCCCGGGCTCTTGAAAAGACCAAGCTGGATTCGGGGCTGAAAAGCTTTATATCCTCTGCGCTGAAGGCCGCGCTGTGGGCCATCGCGGTGCTGATAATCGCCGACTGTCTCAACATCCCCATCGCCTCTCTGGTGGCAGTGCTCAGCGTAGCCGGTCTTGCTCTGTCCCTGTCCATTCAGGGCATACTTTCAAATCTCTTTTCCGGCATTACCATTCTTGGCACCCGGCCCTTCAAGGGCGGCGACTATGTGGACGTGGGCTCCAAATCCGGCACCGTGCGGGACATCGGCCTTTTTTACACTGTCATAATCACGCCGGACAACAAGGAGATATACGTCCCCAACAGCACTGTGGCCTCGGCTGATATCGTCAATTACAGCGCCGAGGGCCGCCGCCGTGTAGACCTTAAATTCAGCGCCTCCTACGACGCGCCCACAGCCCTTGTGCGCAAGGCCATACTGGACGCCGTGGAGGACGATGCCCGCATACTCCACGAGCCCCTGCCCTTTGTGGGCATTGAAAGCTACGGCAACAGCGCCGTGGAATATATCTGCCGGGTGTGGGTGGTCAGTGAAAATTACTGGGACGTGCATTTTGACCTGAACGAGGCTGTTCGGGAAAGCTTTGGGGCCAACGGCGTGCAGATGCCCTACGACCAGCTGGACATCCACGTTATAGGCAAACAGTGAAACGCAAAAACGCCTTCAGGTTTGATAACCTGAAGGCGTTTTTTCTTATTTATTTTTCCGCCGCGGCCTGTATCACCCAGCGGGTGGCATGACCCGCGCCGGTGCAGGTGGACAGCGTGATTATTCTCTCCTCCGCCGTGGGGATCACCCCCGCGTCCGCCGCCGAGCTTTCAAGGCAGAATCGAATATAGTCCTGTTTAGACTTTACGTCCGAAAAGCCGATGAGGTACGCGTCGGAATCCACGGCGGTCTCATACGCCGCGAATATCCGGTAACGGCAGGCGCCGTTTTCATTAAGCAGGTATATATCCGGGTGCTGGCCCAGCCAGTTTTCATCCCCATAGCGGCTCAGTGTGCCGAACATGGAGCCGTCTTTCATGTTGTGGCCGTAGATAACAGTGTTGAAGTCCGTAAGATCGGGGCTGTTGGCGGGGTCAATGAATATGGCCCCCACCGGGTTATACTTGTCCTCCCAGGTGTGGGTGAGATAATAGGTGTTCTCCTTGGCCGCTGAATACACCAGCGGGTAAGATATCCCCGTGCCGGGAATACAAAGCCAGCCCGCCACGTCGGGATTGATTTTTTTCAGCGCCGTCAGGTCAATGTATCTGATTTCCTCCGGCAATTGGGGCGTGGGAGCGGCGGACGGCGGCGCGCTCTCGCCGGCCTCGGCCAGTTTTTCGGCGGCGGCATAGCTCTGCCCGCCGGCCCTGTACTGGGCAGTTTTGTATATCACCATGCCCACACTTATGACCAGCACACACGAAAGCGCCGCTATAAGCGCCCGGCGGGAACCTGCTTTCACTGTTTCCTCCATGCCAATAATCTCAGGGCTCCCGCCCTGAGATTATTATTGAAATATATTTCCCGGACCGCTTTGGGGACTTCTCAGTCTTTGG
Source organism: uncultured Oscillospiraceae bacterium (assembly GCA_964559305.1). Taxonomy (GTDB): domain Bacteria; phylum Bacillota; class Clostridia; order Oscillospirales; family Oscillospiraceae; genus UBA2922. The sequence goes on from CAZLIJ010000008.1 coordinate 6,033, forward strand.
AGCCGTCCCTGCGTTTTTTATCCGCGGCCAGAGCCCAGATAAGCCCGCCGCCGGCTGCACACGCGGTAAGCACCCATACGGCAATATTGTCGCCTGTTACCTGCGCCGTGGCGTCAGCCCTGGCGGGTTTATCGGTAATGGGCACGGGCTCGTCGGGGATGTCGATTATTTCAACTTCCTCCTCATCGCCGCTGCCGGTCTGCCCGTCGGGTGCGGCGGCAAAAGCGCAGACGCACAACACGCTTACAGTCAAAAGCAGCGTAAGCGCAAAAGCCAGTATCGCTTTCAGTTTCTTACTCATTCCGATACCTATCCTTTCCTGTCCCTCTGTGCCGCGTAAACGCGGATCATTCTTCTCATGCATCCCGTTAAAATTTATTGTTGCCGGAAGTGCCGCTGCTAAGAGCTCCGTTCATCAAAAACTCCAGCTCCAGCGCGCTGCGGAAGCTCTCCTCCCGGTTGCCCTCAAGCCAGGTCACGCTGCCCTGCCAGCTGGCGTTCTGCCTGAATATGATGCGCACGGCAAAGGTGGCCAGTTCGCCCTCCTGTCGGGTGGATTCCGGCCGGCTGACCGGATACTCGGCGGTGCCGAATTCGCGCATGGCCGAAAAGGGCTGGGGGAATCTCATCCCGTCCAGCATCCCGTCCATACACAAAAGAAGCTGCATCAGGTTATCGAATTTCTGTCCTTCTCTGATGATGGGATTATACATCCGACCCGAAACAGCCCCGTTGTCGTAGCTGTCCACGCAAACGACAGTGGTGCGATATTCATTTGCCATAACCTTGTTCACCCTGATAGTGCTCCTTTCCTGTGCGGTAGTCCTTTAGTATGATATGAGTATAGCATACCGAGGTTACAAAACCGGATACATTTACGCTTTTACCCTTCAAAATTCTTTCGTGATTATTTACTAATTTTACTATGGGTTTTTATAAGAAAAGCACAAAAGCGTCCAACGCCGGCCCTATTTGCGGGCCGGCGTTGGACGCGGGATAAGCTGATTGATGGGTAATGAGGGGGGTATTGTGAGGATGAGAACTCAGTAGATATATTTGGCGTTATAGTGGGTGCCGTCGCCGATATACTTCATTATCGACTGGCTCTGATTGCCGGATGAGGCGAAGGTGGGGTCCATGCGCTGCCAGGCGTTGCCGTCAAAGTAGATGGCGGCGTTGACCCAGCCGGTCTCCTCGGACCACACGCTGATCCACGCGTGGTAGGCGTTGCCCACATAGCCCACAACAAGCTTGCAGGGTACGGCCTGGGAGCGCAGCATACCGGTCATAAGGGAGGCATAGTCAAAGCAGATGCCCTTCTTTTCGGCCAGCACATTGTCCAGCACCGGCAGATAGCCGCTCTTGACGCTCTTGGCCTTGGCATAATCATAGCTGATGTTGTTCACAACGTAATCATATACCACCTTGACCTTATCCAAAGGATCGGTGATGCCCTTGGTCAGTTCCGCGGCCTTGGCCACGGATTTGGGCGCGGCTGAATAATCCACATACTGATTGGGGCGGATGAAGGGCGCAAACTCATCGGTCATCTTGGCCGTGAAGCTGGCGGAAATGACCGAGGCGTAGCTGGTGCCGGAAATATTTTCGTATACCGTCACCTTATAGCTGCCGTTGCCGTCGGAAAGGGGGAAGGTAGTCCAGGACGCGGCGCCGCCGGTGAGGTTATAGGTATATACCGTGCCGCTGGGCCCCTTTACCTGGGCTTTTATCTTCTTTTGTGAATTGGCGGAAAACTTCACCATCACATAGCCGTCCTTGGTGTTGGAGTAATCAATGGCGGCCCTGGAATTGCTGCGGGTAAGCTTGCCGGAAGCCACCGGGGTCGTCTCCGTCATGAAGGCGGGGGACACGTCCAGCGCTACCGTGTCGTCGGAAATATCCGAGCCGAACAGGGTTTTCACGTCAATATACGCTTCTTTAATTGCGCTGGTCTCTGATTCTGCGTCGCCGGAAGGGCTGCTGCCGCATCCCACCAGCAGCGACGCCGTCAGCACAAGCGCCAGTACTATTGCCGGAAAGCGCTTTTTTATCGTCATAACGAGTTTCTCCTCTCGTCACCGCCAATTTTAAGGCAGTTATATCATTTTGCACTGTCATTATAGCACGTTTTTTGGAAAAAGGTAGTATTTTTTATAAAAAATTTCATTTTTCTCGCTTTTTTGTAACTTGTCATTTTTTAGGTGACAAAAGAGTTGCAAAATTGAAGGTATTATGTTATATTTACTTACCAAAAGATACAAATAAACTATCTGGAAGGTGCGCGTATTGGAGCTGGGAACCATAGAAATACGGATGCTGGGAAGTTTTTCTATCCGTATGGGAGATAAGGAAATAAACGACAGCGACAACCGCTCCAAAAAGGTCTGGCTGTTGTTGGCCTATATGATATGCTGCCGGGACAGGGCAATTTCGCAGGATGATATAATAAATCTTCTGTGGGGCGACGAGGAAGGCAGCGCAAACCCCGTCAACGCGCTGAAAACCATGCTGCACAGACTGCGCGCCATGCTGGACGGGCTTGGCCCCGGGGTGGGCCACGCGCTGATACTGCGGCGCAACGGCAGCTATGCGTGGAACCCCAGTGTGCGCTTTACCCTTGATTCTGAGGGCTTTGACGCCCTTTGCCGGGCAGGCGCCGTGGCGGAGGGGGCTGAGCAGATACACAAATATACCGGCGCTATGGAGCTTTATCATGGGGATTTTCTGCCCCGTCTGGCCACAGAGCCCTGGGTCGTGCCCATCAGCTCTTACTATCACGAGCTTTTTGTGCGCGTGGCAAGCGTTCTTGCCCGCACGCTGGACGAGGCCGGCCGCAACGATGAGTGCGTTCAGATTTGCAGCAAGGCTGTGGAGATAGAGCCTTATAACGAGGAGCTGTACCTGCATCTCATGCACGCGCTCATAGCCCAGGGACGGGGGCAGGAAGCCGCCGGGGTCTACCGGGATATGAGCGATCTCATGTTTGCAAACTTCGGTGTGATGCCCTCCCAGGAGCTGACCGAGCTTTACCGGCAGGCGGTCAACGCCATAAACGACCGGGAGGTCAGCATGGGCGTGGTCCGCGACCAGCTCAGGGAGCCTTTGAGCAGCGCGGGGGCTCTGTTTTGCGACTACGATCTTTTCAAGGTCATCTACCATGCCCAGGCCCGGGGCGTAATGCGCAGCGGCGACGCCGTGCACATCGGTCTTGTCACGGTTTCCGGCAAGGATAAGGCCGGGCTTTCAAAGCAGAGTCTGGACGTGTGCATGGAAAATCTGCGCAACGTCGTCTGCGCGTGTCTGCGAAAAGGCGACATTGCCGCCCGGTGCAGCGTGTCCCAGTATGTAATTCTGCTGCCCCAGGCGAATTACGAAAATTCCTGTATGGTCTGCCAGCGGGTGGTCAAGACCTTTTCCCGCCAATATCCCCATTCTCCCGCGGAGCTGCGATTTTCGGTGCAGCCGCTGGAGCCCATGCTTTGATAAATGAGCTTGTCAAAAAAGCCCATGGTTTTTTGACAAGCTCAAAACGCCGTGTTTTTTTCGAAAGCGTTATCTCGCGAAAAACTTCGCTCCGCTCACCGTAAACGCTGATATATCAGCATCTACGGCGGCTATTTATCTGAAATGAGGCGGGCCGCCGCCCCCTCAAACTCCCCCGCGGGATTTTGTCCGCGGTTACTGTTTTCAGTTCTTTGACAGTCTGAACTGCCGCGCAATTTCGATAATTGCGCGGCAGCTTTTTATTATTTCAACCCTCAGAAGAAGGTAGCCACCGGGTTTTCCGGCGCGTCAGCGCTTTGGGCCGAGATGTAGGTCAGTACCGGGCCTTTTTTGCCGTAGGCGCGGTTGAATTTGAAATGTATCTGAGCGGTGAGAGTCATCCAGCTGTCGTTTGTGACGGTATCAGCCTTGTCCCACTGGCACACCAGCGCGGCAAACTGGGTGTCCTGCACGCAGCAGGTCATAATATGCCGGCCCACGATGAAGGTGCCCGCGGGCAGCTTTTTCCTTGTCAGCGCCCGCAGCTTCACGCTTACGGTCTTGCCCTCATAGATCTTGGGGTTTTCGGACAGATCCCGATACCAGATGGCGTAGTCGCTGTCCTTAATTTCTATCACCGGCGCGGTAACGTCGTAAGGCAGGGGGTCTTCGATATCGTCGTACTCCACCTTGTTGGAGGCGTACTCGTAGGCGATGTCCGTTCTGCGGGACGCGCCGCGGACGATCTTGTGGAAGGGCATCTTGTCCATTTCTTTTCTGAACCTGTTGAAAACCACCAGCTCGCAGCTTTTCAGCTTGTCGTAGGTCAGCTGGCGCATATTGGCGTTGTAGGTGAGAAAAGTGGCGGCGTCGGCAAACATGAATTCCTGATACACCACCCAGCTCTCCGGCATGGCGTTATAAAGCGTATCCAGCATCCACATGCCGTTATACTCCACCACGGCCCTGGTGGACTCGGTCTGAGCCAGCCAGTCGGTCAGGTTTTCGCTGGTCAGCTCCTCCTCGCTCTCCACCTGACGGATGAACACGTTTTTGCCGTAAAACTGGTCGGGGGCGTACTCCTCCTCGCCCTCCTCACACACCAGCAGCAGCGTGCGCTCGCCGTTGTTGAAGCGTTTGTCCTCCAGCGTTTCCTGTATGAATTTTGTCTTGCCGGATTCCAGAAATCCCGTGAACAGATACACCGGGATATCGTTTTGCTCATTCAATATCAAACAGCTCCTTAAGCGCCGATTCGTTCATCTTTGATCCGATAACGCAGAAGCGGCCCGTCACAATGGGCGCGCCCCGGCGTATGCTGACCTCGCCCGGCACATAGTCGAAATATAGCCACTGTCCGTCGGAGGCGTCCACCATGCCCTTGGCCCGCAGCACCATGCCGTACTTTTCACTGTCGTCCAGCCCGGTCAGTATTTTTTTCAGCTGCTCCTCGCTGAATTTTTTAGCCGTTTCGCTGCCCCAGCTGGTGAACACCTCGTCAGCGTGGTGGTGGTGCTCATGCTCATGGCAGCCGCACTCATGGTGCTCGTCCTCATCGTCGTGGTGGTGGTGCTCGTGGTCGTGGCAGCCGCACTCATGGTGCTCGTCCTCATCGT
>CAZLIJ010000008.1:11231-15705 GCA_964559305.1 uncultured Oscillospiraceae bacterium
TCGTCGTGGTGGTGGTGCTCATGGTCATGCTCCAGCTCCTCAAGCTGGGCGGCCAGAGTGTTGCGGTGCTCCATGGCGGAAATAAACTGCTCGCCGGAGAGCCTGTCCCAGGGCGTGGTTATCACCACGGCGCCGGAATTGAGCTCCTGGAGCATGGCCGCGGCGGCAAGGAGCTTCTGCTCCGAAATGTCCCCGGTGCGGCTCAAAACGATAACGTCGGCGTTTTTGACCTGATCGTTGAAGAATTCGCCGAAGTTGCGGATATACATTTTGCACTTGTTGGCGTCCACCACTGTTACCTTGGCGCCAATATCGGCCTTGCCGGCCACTGCCGACACTGCCGACGCCACATCGGACAGCTTGCCCACGCCGGAGGGCTCGATAATAATGCGGTCGGGGGCGTAATCCTCAATGACCTTTTCAAGGGCGGCCTTGAAATCGCCCACCAGAGTGCAGCAGATGCACCCGGAGTTCATCTCGGTTATCTCAACGCCGGCATCCTTCAAAAAGCCGCCGTCTATGGCTATTTCGCCGAACTCATTTTCGATGAGCACGATCTTTTGCCCGGCGTAGGCCTCTTTGATGAGCTTGCGTATGAGCGTGGTTTTTCCCGCGCCCAGAAAGCCTGAAAAAATATCTATTTTTGTCATGGTTTTTTAACCTCCCATGTTCAATTACAGCAGCTATCCGATTAATTGCGTAGCAATTATTATATCACTTATTTTTCTTCTGTACAAGCCTTGCCCATACGGGGTATAATCGTATAGAATAGATTATTACCATTTGGAGGAAAACCCATGATAGAATTAACCGTCCGCATAAGTGATTTTGCGTATTCATCCGCTCTGGACAATTATCTGCCCAAGATAATCGCCGCCGCCCAAAGCTCCGGCAACACAAATCCCCTGCTGCGCATGGCCGCGGCCTCCCCGGATAACGCGGGAAAGCTCATAGGAAAGCTGCTGTCCGCCATGTCCAAGCGGCAGAAGGAACAGCTGGCCGAAAAGCTCATCAACGCCAATGCCGAAAAAATTGCCGGCAAGCTCAACGGACTTGTGTCCGACAAGGGCATCGACGTCACCATTGACGACCTTAAGGCCACCAGCTGGTAAAGCGCCCGGGCATATTCGGGTTTTAGGTATCTGAAATTTCTGGAGGTAGACATGGTCATTTATTTTTCCGGCACCGGCAACAGCCGGTACGCGGCAAAGCTTATCGCCCATGAGCTGGGGGACGAGCTGGTGGACGCCGCCGAATACATAAAGGGCGGGCGCAGCGCGGGACTTAGCTCCCAGCGCCCGTGGGTGTTTGTTTCGCCCACCTACGGCTGGCGCATCCCCAGGATCTTTGAAGCCTTCATCCGCGACAGCGGTTTTGACGGCAGCAGGAAGGCGTATTTCGTCATGACCTGCGGTTCGGAGATTGGCAACGCCGGAGCGAAGCTGGAAGCCCTGTGCAAGGATAAAAGCTTCATATACATGGGCGTTCTGGGTGTGGTCATGCCGGAAAACTATGTTGCCATGTTCCCCGTGCCGGACAAGGCTGAGGCTGAGGAGATAATCAAGACCGCGCTGCCGGTATTTCAGTCCGCACCGCCCATAATCGCCGCGGGAAAGCATTTTCCAGCGGTTAAGATCAACGCCGTGGACGAGCTGAAAACCGCCGTTGTAAACCCCGGATTTTACACCTTTTGCGTAAACGCGAAAAAGTTTCGGGTCTCGGACGCCTGCATCGGCTGCGGCAAATGCCAGCGGCTTTGCCCCACCAACACCGTGCGCATGATAAATGGCCGGCCCCAGTGGGGCGGCGGGTGCACACACTGCATGGCCTGCATCTGCTATTGCCCGGCCAAGGCCATCGAATACGGCAAGATAAGTCTGGGCAAGCCCCGCTACCGCTGTCCGGAATATGTTCCCAAGGCGGATTGAAAATCAAAATAAACAGCGCGCCGCAAAAGAAATTTTGCGGCGCGCTTTTTTAATTTTTTCTCAGCTCAGGCGATAGCCGGCGGGAACGGAATCGTCCACCAGCATCAGGTGCAGCTTCTCCTCGCCGTTTTCTTCCTTCACGGCGGAAAGGAGCATGCCGTTGGAGTCCTGACCCATCATCTTCCGGTTGGGCAGATTCAAAATGGCAATCACGGTCTTGCCCACCAGCTGCTCCGGCTCATAGAACTTGTGGATGCCGGAAAGTATCTGCCGGGGGGTGCCGCTGCCGTCGTCCAGCTGGAATTTCAAAAGCTTCTCGGACTTTTTCACCGGCTCACAGGACAATATCTTGCAAACGCGCATATCGCACTTTGCAAACTCGTCTATTGTGACGTCGGGCAGCACAGGCTCACACTGGGGCTTTTTGACCTTCATATCCTCCAGCGCCTTCAGCTCTTTTTCCATGTCGATGCGGGGGAACAGGGTGTCGCCCTTATGGACGGTAACATTCTCAGGCAGCACGCCGAATTTTTCGGCGTTTTCCCAGGTGGCGCAGTCGGAAGCGCCTATCTGCTCCAGCGCGGTCTTGCAGGTATCGGGCATTACCGGCTGCAAAAGGGTCAGCGCAAGGCGCAGGCACTCCAGCAGGTTATACATCACCGCGGCAAGCCTTGCCTTGTTGGCCTCGTCCTTCGCCAGAACCCAGGGCGCGGTCTCGTCGATATACTTGTTGGCTCTTGAAAGAAGCTTCATCACAAGGTCGATGCCGTTTTGTATCTGGAGCTTTTCCATCTGCTGGGCGTATTTGCCTCTCAGCTCCAGCGCCATGGCCTTCAGTTCCTCATCCTCCGGGCCCTCCTGCCGCTCGCCGGGCAGAGTGCCGCCGAAGTACTTTTCCACCATGGCGGTGGTGCGGGACAGAAGGTTGCCCAGGTCGTTTGCAAGGTCGGTATTGATTGTGGAGATAAGCAGCTCGTTGGAGAAATTGCCGTCGGTGCCGAAGGGGAAGGTGCGCAGCAGGAAAAATCTCAGCGCGTCCACGCCGTAGCGCTCGGCCAGCATATAGGGGTCCACCACGTTGCCCTTGGATTTGGACATCTTGCCCCCGTCAATGACCAGCCAGCCGTGGCCGTAAACGTGCTTTGGCAGCGGCATATCCATGCTCATGAGCATGGCGGGCCAGATGATGGAGTGGAAGCGAACTATCTCCTTGCCCACGATGTGGTAATCAGCGGGCCAATACTTGTCGAAATCGTCGTATTTCCCGTTCAAAAAGCCCAGAGCGGTGCAGTAGTTGAAAAGGGCGTCCACCCAAACATACACCACATGGCCCGGGTCAAAGTCCACGGGGATGCCCCACTTGAAGCTGGTGCGGGAGACGCACAGGTCTTCCAGACCGGGGTCGATGAAGTTGTGAATCATTTCGTTGACCCGGGAGCGGGGCTGGAGGAAGTCGGTGTTCTCCAGTAGATCCCGCACCCGACCGGCGTACTTGGACAGGCGGAAGAAGTAGGCCTCCTCCTTGGCCGGCTGCACCGGCCGGCCGCAGTCCGGGCACTTGCCGTCCACCAGCTGGCTCTCGGTCCAGAAGCTTTCGCAGGGGGTGCAGTACATCCCCTTGTAGGCGCTTTTATAGATGTCGCCCTTGTCGTACATCTTTTTGAATATCTTCTGTATGGCTTCGACGTGATAATCGTCGGTGGTGCGGATGAAGCGGTCGTTGGAGATGTTCATCAGCTTCCACAGATCCTTGACTCCCCTGGGCCCCTCGACGATATTGTCCACGAATTTCTGAGGGGTGACGCCGGCTTCCTTTGCCTTCTCCTCTATTTTCTGGCCGTGCTCGTCGGTGCCGGTGAGAAACATCACGTCGTAACCGCACATTCGCTTGTACCTCGCTATGGAATCGGTGGCCACGGTGCAGTAGGTGTGACCTATATGCAGCTTGTCCGACGGGTAATAGATGGGTGTGGTAATGTAAAATTTACCCTTGCTCATGTTTCTCGCTCCTCTCATAAAAGTGATTATATTTTACGCTCAGTCGCCGGAAGAAATTATCGGCGGCGGGGTTTCCTCAACGGCGGCGGAAGGTACGGGCGTGGGGGTGGGTGCGGGCGTCGCGGTCGGTGTGGGTGTGGGATAAACTATGTTTTCCTTGTGGTAATGATAAGTGCTGGTGGCCTCCTTGGTGCTGCTTATCATGGTGCCGTCGGAATTGAAAAGATTGCGGTAGGTGGTGGCCTTCATGCCGATGGCCACGGTGGGATACTTGGAATCATACACCTTCCAGGTGGAATATTTAAGCTCCACATAGCTGCCGTCCACATCCGTGCCCCAAATCTCGATGGTAAGGGTCTTTTTGGAGGTATCGCACTTGGCGGAGATCTTTATGGGATAGTCCCGGTCGTTGACAAACTTGAAGTCCGGGGATTTCCAGCTGACGGTGGCGTCCAGCCCGGAGGGCAGGTAGTTCACCGGGAAATAGTGGTTTGTGCGGTCGGATATTTTCAGGTTGGCGTACAGCGCGGCGCAATACAGCGTGGAGG
>CAZLIJ010000008.1:15716-17525 GCA_964559305.1 uncultured Oscillospiraceae bacterium
CCGTTATAGGAAAACTCCTCGCCGGGGTTGAGGATAACGCCGTCTATCTTTTTTGCGGCCAGGGCGATGTTATTGATACGGTTGGAAGCGCTGGAGCTGAAGGAGGAGGTCTGAGAGCCCAGCTTGTCCTTGAAAAGCTTGCTGCTCAGATCGTCTGTGCTTATCTTGGGCTCCGTGACAGTGATGGGAACAGTCACGGTGGCTCCCGCCGCGGCGTCGTCCCACAGCTTTTGAGCCTCGTCCACGTCAAATTCAACGCCGGTGACGGATTCCGTCACCGTGCCGGTCTTTGAATCGTAGCTCGCGTCCTTGGCCTCCACGCACACCTTGTCGTGGATGGCCTTCATATCCACCGTTCCGGCGTCGCCGGCGGTGTACTGGTATTCGATCTCCTCGTAGCTGCCCTTGGCAATGGCCTCGGTTATGAGCTTATATGCCTCGTCCTCGTCCACCTTGATGGAGCCTGCGCCCTTGACCATGGTCAGCACCTTTTTTTCCGTGTCCACGCTGTACGCTTCCCCGGACAGGGCCTCGTTCATGTCGGCCACGCCCTTGCTTATCTGGCCCCGGATATAGCTCTCGCTGAGATTCATCACGTCGGCTGTAACATCCGAGCCTGCCAGCACGCACTTGAGATACTTGAAAAGCCCAGTGAACACGCTGCCGTCCCGGCCATAGGAATAGGCGGCGTTGGCCGCGTCCTCCGGCTTTTGCACGGCGCCGGCCTTGCTGGCGTTCACTGTTACCTTGCAGCCCGCCGGCAGCACAACGGTGACGTTCTCGTCGGCCATGGTCTGCCAGTCTCCGGCGTCAAGGGCGGTCTTGGCCTGATCCACTGTCAGCCCGCCCACGGAAACGCCGTTTATCATCACATTGGGAAATATTTTGTCGGAGCTCTGCACCGCAAAGCCGCCTGCAACAGCCGCCGCGCACAGCACTGCCAACACGATGGCGATTATTATGACCGCCTTTTTCCCGCTGTTTCTTTTCTTTTTATGGGGTCTTTTCATTTCTTCCCGCTCCTCCGTTTCCTCGATCCTCTCCGCGGGAGTTTTTTGTGAAGCTTTGACGTCTTCATCCCTCACGGCCTTGAATACCACGGTTTCGGAGTCGTGGATATCCTCATCGTCCCTGCCGTGTTCCCTGCTGCTGAATAGTTTTATGTCGCTCCCCGCCTTTCTGCGGTAAAATTATTTATATCAGAATCCGTTCTCCATGGACGAGCGGAATATCTGCTCGTCGTCGGGGGGCAGCTCCTGTTTTTCCTGCTTTTCAAAAGCGGCCTGCATCCAGGGGTTTGTCAGCACCTTTTCTCCGGCCTGAACCTCCAAGAGCGCGCCGATGAGCTGGTTTGATACCAGAAAGCCCGACGGGGTGAAGGCCCAGCGGCCCTGATTTTCCGCGGCCCAGCCTCTGGCGGCAAAGACCTCCATAAGCTCCTCAATGGGCTTCCATTCGCTGAGATATATGGCCCGGTATTCGTCCGCCGTGACGCCTCTCACGGTGCGCATACCCAGCATCAGGTATTCCGAGGCCCGCTCCATGGGGGTGATGCGCTCGTTTTCCTCCACAATACTATTGTCCCCGGACACTCCCGCAATATAAGCGCTCAGATCCCTAACATAGCTGTATCTCATATTTCCCACGCAGGAAGCCGCGCCGGGGCCGAAGCCCATGTAATCCCCCAGCCGCCAGTATTTCAGGTTGTGGCGGGACTCATAGCCGGGGATGGCGAAATTGGAGACCTCGTACTGCTTGTAGCCGTAGCGCTCCAGAAATTCGATGGCGTAAAGATACATATCCGCCTGG
>CAZLIJ010000009.1:0-17253 GCA_964559305.1 uncultured Oscillospiraceae bacterium
TCATCGTCAAAATTAACGTCCGACAGAGTGGGGGCGCCCACGATTCTGATCTCTGACTCTCTTACGCCAAAGCCGAAAGCTTCGGGGCCGAGAGCGTCGATGGCGTCTTCATAGAAAACGTCCTTGCCGTACATACCTTCAATGATGGCGCGAGGGGCTTTGCCCTTGCGGAATCCGGCTATATATATGTCGCCCTTTTTCTTCTGATATGCCTTGCCTACGGCGATCTCAAAGGCGGCGGGATCAACTTCCACCTGGAATTTTACTTTGTTCTTCTCACTTTTATCGACGTTTTTGACGATCATGGATTAATCCTCCTAAATGTTGTCACTGACACGCGCCAGAATATCTTAGCAGATAATGATTGCAAAATCAATGAAAATATGTTAATTTGCCTGAATTTTAGATAATTTTAGCAGGCACGAAGTCCAGATAGTCGGCGGAAACCAGCTTGAACGCCGTCCCGTTCAGTTCCCCGCAGAACGCCGAAGCGCAGCCCTTTGAATGGATATGGCCGAAACAGCACATTTTAACGTCATAGTCTTTCAGCAGTTTCAGTATCTCAGGGCACTCATAGCCCAGATATTTGGGCGGATAATGGAGAAAAGCGTACTTCTCCCTGTCGCCGGCGGCTTTAAGGGAGGCTTCCAGCCGCAGGCACTCCCGTGCCAGAATCTTCCTGTCGTGCTCGCCGCCCTTTTCCTCCTCATAAAACCAGCCCCGGGTGCCGCATATGGCCGCGTCGCCGTATTCAAAATAATTGTTGTGCAGAATATCGATTGTGCTTATATCATTCTCGGCAAAAAACTTTTTTGCCGCGGAGGCCGTAGACCACCAGTAGTCGTGGTTGCCCTTAAGTATGATCTTTTTCCCCGGCAGCGCGTCTATGAACATGAAGTCCTCTTTCGCGCCGTCAAGGTCCATGCCCCAGGTGAGATCTCCGCACAGCACGGTAACATCGTTTTCACTCACTACGGCTTCAAAGCCTTTTTTAATTTTATTTGTATAATCCTGCCATCTGCCGCCGAAAACGTCCATGGGTTTATCTCCGTTCAATGACAAATGCAGGTCGCCGATAGCAAAAAGAGACATCTGATTCCTCCGTATACCTGACGGCAAACTTCAAATACTATTAAGGCCGGAAAACCGGCGACAAAAAAATGGGGGTAATAATATGACAGACTCTAAAAACTGTGGCTGCAGTGATATCACCGGCGTCAACTGCGACGTGACCAACTGCAAATACAACACCATCGACTGCAAATGCTCTGCCAGCAACATCAAGGTGAAAAACGAGAACGCCGCCACCAAGGGCGAGACCTACTGCTCTACCTTCTGCCAGCGCGGCAGCTGCTGAGGGAAATGAAACAAGGGGATTTGAATATCCCCTTGTTTTTTTCATTTTAAAAAGTCATCCACGACTTTTTTCATTTCTTCGCTTTCCGTGCAGCCGGTAAAGCGGACTTTTTTGTCCTTGAGACCGGCCAGCGCGGCGGGGGCCTTTAGGCCAGTCAGCCTTGCAAGCTCGTCTATAAGCTCCGTGCCGGGCGCGTCGGAATCTTTGCCCAGAGCCGCCAGAACGCTGTCGCAGAATTTGAAGGGGCTGGCGGTGGAGACCACCACAGTCGGTGTCTTATTTATCAGCATGGAGCGGTAATCGCACAATACTTTATATGCAACGGCTGTGTGGGTGTCCATAAGATAACCCTTCAGTCTGTACATCTCGCCGATGGCGTCCCTGGTATCCCTGTCGGAGCAGCAGCCAGAGGCAAAATCAGAGGCCAGCACCGCCTTTATCTTATTGTCAACGGTATATTTCCCTTTTTCGGACAGCTCCTGCATATAGCCCGCGGTCTGAACATCACTGCGGCTAACGGCGTAAAGCAGTCTTTCAAGATTGGAGGACACCAATATATCCATTGACGGGGAGATGGTGGTATGGAATGGGCGGTTGCGGTCATATGTGCCGGTGTGCAGGAAATCGGTGAGCACATTATTCTCGTTGGAGCAGCATATCATCCGTCCGGTGGGCAGGCCCATCTCTTTGGCATACCAGCCGGCAAGAATATCGCCGAAGTTGCCGGTGGGCACGGCAAAGACAATTTTATCTCCGGGCTTGATGTTCTTTGAGTTTACATAATCACAATACGCTGAGAAGTAATACACTATCTGCGGCAGCAGTCTGCCCCAGTTGATAGAGTTGGCGGATGACAAAAACCAGCCCCGTTCGGACAGATTTTCCGCAAAGGGCTTGTCGCCAAAAATTCTCTTAACGCCCGCCTGAGCGTCGTCAAAATTGCCTTTGACGGCTGATACAAGAACGTTTTCGCCGCTCTGGGTGGCCATTTGCAGCTTTTGAACATCAGAAACGCCGTCGTTTGGATAGAATACGGCGATCCTGGTGTCCGGCACATCGGCAAAGCCTTCCAGCGCGGCCTTGCCGGTATCGCCGGAGGTGGCCACAAGGATGCAGACCTTGCGTTTCTCGCCGCATTTTTTCAGACTGGCGGTGAGAAAATGGGGCAGAATCTGCAGCGCCATATCCTTGAAGGCACAGGTGGGGCCGTGCCACAGCTCAAGGAACGCGGTCTTTTCATCGGTAAAGCGCAGCGGAGCGATGGCGGGGTCGTCATAGTTGTCGCCATAGGCGGCGGTGACGAAGCCTTCGATCTCCTCCCCGCTGTATTCAGGCAGAAATTTCGCGATGATATGGGCAGCCCGTCCCCGATAGTCCATGGGGCACATACTAATTATCTCGTCTAAAGTAAGCTTCGGCAGCTCGGACGGGACATACAGTCCCCCATCCGGGGCCAGTCCCCCGGCGATGGCCTGCGACGCGCTTACCTTCACTCGGGCATTTCTTGTACTGTAATAATTCATACGATACCTCACTCAAAAGCGTTTTCCAGGTGCTTGACCGTGTAGTTTTTTTCGTCGGGCCCCAGCGGGGCGTATATCTCTATAACGTCAAAACGGGGCTGCTTTTCCGTTTCGTTCTGCTGCAGCCACATAAGGGCGGTGGTTTTAAGTCTGTCCTGCTTGGGTTGAGTAACGAACTCCCGTGCCTGAGCAAAGGCCGCGGATTTGCGCAGCTTGACCTCGCAGAATACTATGTATTTTCGGTTTTCGGCGATGACGTCTATCTCGCCCATGCGGCAGCGATAGTTCATGCCGGTTATCTTATAGCCGTGTTTTTTCAGATACTCCGCGGCTTTTTCTTCGCCCCAGCTGCCGGAAAGGGTCGTTTTCATCAGTGCATCTTCCTTAAAAAGCTGGCCCTGTGTATGGGCGACGGGCCATATTCTCTCAGGGCGGCGTAGTGCGCAGCCGTGCCGTAGCCCTTGTGTTTTTCAAAATGGTACTGAGGGTATTTCTCCGCCATTTCGTACATATACCTGTCCCTTGTCACCTTGGCCACAATGGACGCCGCGGCAATATCGGCGCATTTGCCGTCGCCCCCCACTATGGTTCGGTTGGGAAAATGAACTCCCCCGGCCCGGTTGCCGTCGATAAGGGCCAGCTCCGGCACGGGGTCAAGCTTTGCAATGGCCCTGTTCATAGCCATATAGGTGGCGTTGAGAATATTGAATTCCTCTATCTCCTCCACCGTGGCAAAGGCCGCGGCGCAGCTGACGGCCACATCGGTTATAACGCCGAAAAGCTCCTCACGGCGCTTTTCCGTGAGCTTTTTGGAGTCGTTCAGCCACGGGATATCAAGCCCCGGCGGCAGGATAACAGCGCCGGCGCACACCGGCCCTGCCAGCGGGCCGCGGCCAGCCTCATCCACGCCGCAGATAAGTGTAAATCCCTCAGCCCTGACGGCGTTTTCGATCTCCCACAGCTCAGTCATGGGGCAGCTCCAGCGTTATCCGGCCCAGCTTGCCCTCATGGTATTCGTTCAAAAGCACATTGGCCATACGCTCTATATCGCATTCGCCGCCAGAGATAAGAAAACCTCTTTTTCTCGCGGCAATCTCCAGCAGCTCAAAGCCGTTCATTTCAGGGTCGGGAGTGAATTTATATCTGGCTTCCAGCGCGCCGGGATACATATCCCGCAGCCGCAGCATGAAGTTTGCGGCAAGGGTCTCCTTATCAAGAACGTCGGCCTTTATTGCGTTGGTGATGGCCAGCAGCTCGCCCACTTCCTGTGAATCGAATTTCGGCCAGAGAATGCCCGGAGTGTCCAAAAGGTCAAGGCCCCTGTCGATACTTATCCACTGCCGGCCCCGGGTAACGCCGGGCTTGTCCCCAGCTACGGCGGCCTTGCGACGGGCGACCTTATTTATAAAGGTGGACTTGCCCACGTTGGGTATGCCCACTATCATAACTCTAAGCGGTCTGCCGGCCTGCCCCTTTTCGGCGTAAGCCTTCAGCCTGTCCTTAAGAAGCTCCCGGACGGCGGGGATAAAGCCGTTTACGCCCGCGCCGCTTTTGGCGTCGGCGGACAAAACTGCAAAGCCCTTTTGGCGGTAAAAATCCATCCACTGTTTTGTGGCCGCGGGGTCTGCAAGATCAGATCGGTTAAGGATGACCAGTCTGGGCTTTGAGCCCACAAGGCCGTCAATATCCGGGTTGCGGCTTGAACACGGGATTCTGGCGTCCAATAGCTCGCACACCGCGTCCACCAGACCCACGTTTTCTTCCATCATGCGGCGGGCCTTGGTCATGTGGCCGGGGAACCAGTGGATATTCATTTTTTCAGTTTCAGCTGCCATTATTTATAAACACTCCCAAAGTGGGCGAAGGGGAACAATGTGATATACACCTTGCCGATGACAAGTCTTGTATCCACCATGCCTATGCGGCTGTCACGGCTGTCGGTGGAGTCGTTGCGATTATCGCCCATGACGAAAATGCAGCCCTCCGGCACAGTGACCTCGCCGTTAAAATTGATCTGGTTGTTGGTAGGCTCGGCTGTGTAGGGCTCGTCCAGCGCCTCACCGTTGACGTATACAACGCCCCGGCTGAAGTCGATATTGACAGTCTGGCCCGCGGTGGCGATAACACGCTTTACAAGGGCCTCGTCCTTGAACTGGGTCTTTTTGAAGATTATTATATCCCCCTGCTTGGGCGTATATAAAATGTTGGAGACCACCATTTTGTCGCTGTTCCAAAGCGTGGGCTGCATGGACGGGCCGTTAACATCAACAAGGCGCACCACAAATACAAAAAGCAGCACGCAGAACACCAGCGCAGTGACGATGCACTGCATCCAGTCGTAAACCTCGCCCCTCGGGGAACGCATATTTTGCGGCTGTGCCGGCGAGGTATTTTTATCAGTAATATTTTCTTCCATTTCAAAGCGCCTTTCTGATCATTCAGAATAAGTTATTATACACCCTCCCCCGCCGGAATTTCAACCGGGAATAAACAAGCGGGCTTAAATATGAAAAAGGCGCCTCCGTGGAGACGCCTTTTCAGCAGACTGATTAAAGCAATTCCTTGACCTTTGCGGACTTGCCCACGCGGTCGCGCAGGTAGTACAGCTTCGCTCTTCGAACCTTGCCCTTGCGGACAGTCTCCACATTCACGATGGAGGGGGAATTGACGGGGAAGACCTTTTCGCAGCCAACGCCATAGGAGATGCGGCGCACAGTGATGGTCTCATTGATGCCGCCGTGCTTTTTGGCGATGATGGTGCCTTCAAAGGCCTGTGTACGCTCACGGCTGCCTTCCTTGACGCGCACGGTGATACGAACGGTATCGCCTACGTTCATGCTGGGAAGCTCGGCCTTGATGTACCTGTCGGACAGTGTTTTTACCAGATCCATAATAATATCCTTCCTTATATCAGGCGTTCATACCGGAGGGCATAGCCGCGGCAGCGGACCGTCTTAGTGTACGCAGAAAATGATTCTCCGCGCAAGCTCAAATATGATAACATAGAAAAATGGCATTTGCAAGATGTTTTTCAACGAAAAACGCTCATATTATCATCATAAGTCTCAATTCTCGTGAATGTGGCGAAATCCGGGCACAGCTCCGGCGCCAGCTGGCGCAAAGCGTCAGCGGTAAGCTCCGGATTAAGCGTCGGCTCCTGGGCGGATACGATCATTTCCGCGTCCACGGAGCCCTGAGCCGGGGCGAAGCTTATTTCCTTAATAGCCGGGCGGATGTCCGACTCCCCTTCGCCCCGCTTTGTCCTTTTGGTGATGACTATGCTGTCCCGGGCGTAAAATTCGTTCAGCGCTGCGGCCATATTTTCCGGCGGGCGGCTGTCATATTCAAATTTACCGCAAACCTTCAGCCATTTGATGCCGGAGGCTTTTTTGTCAGCCTCATAGGCTTCAAGCGCCGCTATGCCCTCCGGCAGTACGGCGGTAAGCTTTTCCGGCAGTTCGCTGAGATCGCTCTCATCCTCCAGCCGAAAGTCCATCAGCTCGCACAGGCTGCCTGTGCCCACAGAAAGGGGCAGGGCAATTGATATCTGGGCGTGGGGATTGAAGCCCTCGGAATATTTGAGCTTATACCCGGCCCGCAGAAATCCCCGCTGCATGGTTCGCATTAGGTCAAGGTGCGAAATATAAACGGCTCTGCCGGTCTTTGAAAATCTCAGTCTGAGCTTATCCATCGCAGCGCCCTCCCTTTGTCAGCAGCGCGGACGCGCCGCAGGCGGTACACTGCTTTCGGCAGTCGGGCGAAAGCTCTGAGGAATAGCACTTCTCCCGCTCGTTCCACATATGCTCCGCTTTCACGCCCACGTCTATAATAGACCAGGGCAGTATCTCGTCTTTGTCCCGCTCCCTGTTGGCGTAAAATTCCGGATCAACGCCCCGGGCGGCAAAGGCCGCCATCCAGCGCTCAAAGGAAAAATAATCGTCCCAGGCGTCCAGTCTCCCTCCCCTGCGCCACACTTCCTCCAGCACCCAGCAAAGGCGTCTGTCGCCCCGGGAGAGGACGGCCTCAACAAGGCTTGTGTCCGGGTCATGCCACTTATAGGTGACATTTCTGGCTGTTATGCTTTCCCGCAGAAGATTAACCCGGCGGCGGTATTCGTCCATGCTTATCTGGGCTTCCCACTGGAATGCGGAAAAAGGCTTGGGAATGAAGCAGGAGGTGGAAACCGTTATGCGCACTCCCCTGTTTTTATATTTGGCGTGCTCCCGCCAGCAGTGGAGCACCTCGTTTGCCATCTGGGCTATGCCGCGGATGTCATCGTCCGTTTCGGTGGGCAGACCCAGCATATAGTAAAGCTTCACGCTGTTCCAGCCGCCTTCAAAGGCGATGCGGCAGGTGTTGAGCAGATCTTCCTCGGTGACGTTTTTGTTTATGGCGTCCCGCAGGCGCTGACTGCCCCCCTCCACCGCAAAGGTTAGGCCGCTTTTGCGCACTTTCTGTATGCGCTCCATAATGTCCATGGAAAAGTTGTCCGCCCGGAGGGAGGGCAGGGATACGCCGATGCTCCTGGGCTCGCAAAACTCCATAAGGCCGTCCAGCAGCTCCGGCAGCGGGCGATAATCGCTGCTGCTGAGTGAGAGCAGCGTACAGTCCTGATAGCCGGTATTTTTGAGAAGCTCTATGCCCTGTTTTATCAGCGTTTCGGGCTTTTTTGCACGCACGGGTCTGTATATCTGGCCCGCCTGACAAAAACGGCAGCCCCTTATGCAGCCCCTAAAAAGCTCCACATTGACCCGGTCGTGGACTATCTCCGTTGACGGTACAATAGGGTTGAGCGGATATGGCGCTGAATCCATGTCCTGAATTATTCTTTTAAGCACATGCTCAGGGGCGCCTTCAAGCCGCTTTATTTGTAATATAGTGCCGTCGGCGTTATATTCCGGCTCATACAAAGACGGCACATATACGCCCTGAATCTTTGCCGCTTCCAGCAGAAAGGCCTTTTTCGTCCAGCCCTCAGCTTTCGCCTTGCGGAAAAGCGAGAGGAGCTCGTTGTTCATCTCCTCCCCCTCGCCGATGACGGTAAGATCCACAAAATCGGCGATAGGCTCGGAATTAACGCAGGCGCTGCCCCCGGCAAAGACCAGCGGCGTAAGGCCGGTGCGCTCACTGGCGTGAAGGGGTATTCCGGCCATGTCCAGCATATCCAGCACGGTGGTATACGCCATTTCATAGCCTATGGAAAAGGCCACAACGTCGAAATCCGCCACCGGGTCGCCGCTTTCCAGCGCGTACAGCGGCACGCCCGCCTTTTTCATCTCGTCGTACATATCGCCCCAGGGTGCAAAAACCCGCTCGCACCAGACATAGTCCAGCGAGTTCATGGTATCATAAAGAATACTCATGCCCTGATTGGACATACCTATCTCATAGGTGTCCGGAAAGCAGAAGGCCAGCCTTATGTCCACACCTTTTTTATCCTTTATTATCTGGTTATATTCTCCGCCGGTGTAGCGGGCGGGTTTTTGCACCCGCGGGAGTATCCGCTCCAGTCTTTTATCCATCGTAACGCCTCAAAATCATAATATGTGCTGTATTTTACAACACACCGGGTCTTTTTACAATACCCGGCTGACTGAGGAGCAGCCAGACGGCGGCCATTTCCAGCGCCATTCCCCTGCCGAGCCACATGAATATTATGCCCGCCGCCATTAACGCGCCGCCGGTTATAGTGCCGGTAATATCCAAAAATTTCGCTCCGCCGTCATGACGGCGTTCAAGGGCCGCCGCCAGCATTCTGCCGCCGTCCAGCGGCAGCGCGGGCAGCATATTGAATATTGAAAGCACCGCGCTGACCCCGGCGCATCTCGTCAGCAGCGGCTGGGAAAAATGTCCGCCCGCCCAGGCTGACAAAAAGGCAAATATCATTCCCGCCGCCGGCCCCGCCAGAGCGATTGAAAAGCTGCCAAAGGCGCTCATCCCGCCGGTACAGCTGATTTTAAGCCCGGTGAGATCCATGCGCAGCCCCCGTACTTTCCCGCCGAAGGCATTGAGCGCGGCCAGATGGCCCAGCTCGTGCACAGCCACCGGCAGAGCCAGAACAAACAGCACATCCCAGCCGCACAGTAAATACAGCGCCGCAAGCAGCAAAGCCGCTCCGGCGCTGACGGAAAATTCAGTTTTTCTCATAAATAGAATTCAGGATTGAGATATGTCTTGCCGCTCATAAGCTCAAAATGCAGATGTGGCCCTGTGGCCTGCCCCGTCTGACCCACAAGGGCGATCTTCTGCCCCTCTTTCACTTTGCTGCCCGCCGAGACATACAGCTTTGAGCAGTGGGCGTACAGCGTTTTATAGCCGTCGGCATGGCTTATGACAATATATTTGCCATAGGTGTCGCATTCGTCGGCGGTCAGCACCTTACCGTCGGCAAAGGCATACACCGCGTCACCGGACTGGGCCGCGAAATCGGTGCCGTAATGGTATTTTATTTCATTTAAAATAGGATGCAGCCTGTAACCGAAGCCGGAGGAGGTGCAGCCCTTCACCGGGCTTTCGTATTTAAAGGGCAGGGTCGGAGTATCATAAGATACGTTGGCCGGAACGGCGCGGTCGGAATACTCCTTCTGCGTTTCCATAAAAGCCTGTACCTTTTTTTCCGTTGGCGACAGCGTGGGCACTGGTGTTGGAGCCGGTGTGGGCGTTGGAGTAGGCATGGATTCCGGCGTGGGTGTGGGGCTTGGCAGAATCGACGCGCTTTTGGCCCGCAGCTCGCTGATAGTCACCGGCTCATAAAGCTCAGACGCGTAAGACGCGCCGGATTTTTTGCCGCTGAAGTTCAGTTTATCACCCAGCGCTTCCACTGCCGAGATATAGTCGTCATCACGGTTGATGACGCCCAGCACCTCCTGCCGCAGCTCCTGTGCGTATGCCGGAGAGAGCAGCTTCACCGCCGTCAGGGCGATAAACGCCGCCGACGCCGCGTATATTCTCAATTTTTCAAGCGTTTTCACTTCATCGCCCCCGTACAAGTCTATTGCCGCCGGGACGGGCTTATGACGAGGATAACATTGAAGTTAAAAAACGCGGGCAGAAAATTTTTCATTTCTATCTATGATTTACATATTTTCAAAAGAATAATAGAAGCGGCTCTGCAAAAAATAGAGTCGGGAAAGAAATCCCGAAAACAGAGAAAGGAGATGCGCAATATGTCTAAGAGTTCCAATCTCGTAAATCCCAGCGCCCGCGAGGCAATGGACCATTTCAAGATGGAAGCTGCCAATGAGGTCGGCGTGAACCTGAAGAATGGTTATAACGGCGACATCACCGCTAAGCAGGCTGGCTCCGTCGGCGGACAGATGGTCAAAAAGATGATCCAGGCTTACGAAAACGGCATGAAGTAAAACTGCTTTTGGCAGTGGCGGTGCCGCACAACGCGGCACTGAAAAAGTTTATTTGCAAAGACGGCGCCTTCGGAGTTATCCGAAAGCGCCGTTTTTCATTTTTCTGCGTCGGGCTGTGCGTGGTATTAAAGCGCAGCGCTTAAAACGCTCTTTTATTCAGGAATAATATCTTCTTTCATCATCTGCATACGAATATTCTGCGAAACATCCTCAAGGGTCTCCGGCGAAAAATCTTCAAAGGTCTTTTCATTCATAAGCACCGCGCCAACCCGCTCCATATACTCAAGATTTGACTTCTGTATCTCGTCAGTATTAGAAGAAGTGCAGTCGGTAAGGACCACGGCCATGTATTCCAGCGCCAGCGCGTCATAACAGGTGGTGCGGATGCAATTTGGCGTGGTCGCGCCGGCGATCACGACCGTTCTTATATCAAGGCGGCGCAAAACGAGGTCAAGCTCGGTTCCGAAAAAGGCGCTCCAGCGGGGCTTGATTATTGTGTAATCCCCCGGCTGAGGCTCAAGTCCTTTAACGAACTCCTGACTGTTGACGCCGGATGAGCCGGGCGTGCAGGTGCGGCCCACGTCCTTCCAGCTTTTGTACCTTGTCAGCTCAACATCGCTGCCGTCAGTTCTGTAAACACGCTTGACGAAGAATACCGGTATGCCTTTTTTCCGGGCGGCCTGGGCGGCAGCCGCGCACTTGGGTATGGTGGCATAGGCGCCCTTTATGCAGTTCCCGCTTCCGGGCAGCACAAAGCCGTTTTCCATGTCGATTATCACCAGCGCGGCGCGGCAGGGGTTTTCTTTCATATCAGTTTCCTCCAAATAAAATCTTTTCCAGATAATTATACAATTCCGGGGTTTTCTTTGAAAATTAACAATATCATTATAGCATCTTGACAGAAAATGATATAATATCAAATTGTTAATTTATCAAGGAGATATTGCAGATGCCAAGTTATTATGCCCATGAGATCTTTGGGGACGAGGTTTTGGATCGTCTGCCCAGGGATTACGCAGATATTATTCGCCGGGACAGGGACGGCTGGATATGCGGCCTGTACGGCCCGGACCCGCTTATGTTTGACCCCAGACTGAACCGTTACTCCCGCAAAATGCACCATGACACGGTGAAAAAAGCCGTAGAAAGGCTATCTGTTCCCGCCAGGGAAGGCGAAGATCAGGCCGCCGGATTCACGGCGGGGCTGCTGTGTCATCTGGCTTTGGACAGCGCCTGCCATCCGGAGATATTGGATTATGTAAACAGCGACTGCTCTCATTTTGCCATTGAAGCCGAGTTCGACAGGTATCTTCTGAGCAGGCACGGCTGCATCAGGACCCGCCGCGCCGCCATACGTATGCCCCGCAGCAAGGAAGTCTACAAGGCCGCGGCAAAAGCCTGGCCAAGAGTGAATCACAGCGAATACGGCGTTTCATTAAAGGGCTACAAAGCCGCCGCGGATGCGGCCATATTTTTCACAGGCAAACCCGTGAGGAAGTTTTATAATGCGGTGACAGGCTGCATAAAGCCCCTTCGCTCCGTGCACGGGGCAATTCTGCCAAAAACTCCTCCCGCGTCCCTGCTGGGCGAATGCCGGAAGCTTGAGTCCATGCTGGAAGACAGTGTGGACGCCACGGCAGAGCTTATTGAGCAGACGCTGGGCGCCATTGTAACCGGCGGCGGTCTTGATATGCTGCCCTCGGTTGATTATTACGGTGCTGTCCATGCCTGAATACTCTCTCATACGCTCCGCCCGCCGCACTCTGTCGCTGGAGGTCAAAAACGGTGATGTGATAGTGCGCGCGCCATATGGACTGGCAAAGGGCAGAATAGACGCCTTTGTCTATGACCGCAAAAAATGGATAGAAGAAAAGCTGACGCTTCAGTCGGAGTGTAAAGCACGGCACCCGGAGCCGGACGCGGACATGAAAGCCCGGCTTATCACCCGGGCAAAAATGTATCTTCCCCAGCGGGTGGAATACTACGGTGGGCTTATGGGGCTTATGCCCCTGGGCATAAGCATAACCGGGGCCCGAACGCGCTTCGGCAGCTGCAGCTCCGCGGGCCGCATCTGCTTTTCCTGGCGGCTGATGCAGTACCCAGATGAGGCGGTGGACTATGTTGTGGTCCATGAGCTTGCACATCTGGCTTACATGAACCACAGCCGGGATTTTTACGCGCTTATCGAAAAATATATGCCGGACTACCGGCGTCGGAAAAAACTACTGAAGGAATAGGAAGGTCTGACTATGGATGGGAAAAAACCTTACAAGCTGTATCTTGCCCAGGGCAGCAATGTGCCGCAGGGCGGTATCGTGGGCGATTTCAAAAAATCAGGCGACGAGGATTTTGTGTGCGAGATCATCCTCAACGACCTTGAAGTGAAAAAATCCGGCTGTCTTGACTGTGTCACCACAATGTTTCCCGACAAGGCGGTCATATACATATCCGAAGGTATGCTCACCGCTTTGCAGCAGCAGGGTCAGGTTGAGGAATTTGAGCTTTGGCACGAGCTTGGCCACATACACTGCGGACACTTTGACGACGAAGCCGCCGGCGGAAGCGAGCAGGGCTTTGACAGCGAAGAGCAGCAGGCCGACGGCTTTGCCGCTGATATGCTCGGCAAGGACAAAGTCTCTGAGGCGCTGGGTGAGATGCTGAGGGTTCGGGCCCAGGTGGACGCCAGTCTTAAGATAAACGGCAGCCCCGCCAGCGTAAAAGCCATAAGAAAGCTTCGGGCAAGAATAAGCGCAGTTAAAAATCAGTGAGGAAAAATCCTCACTGATTTTTCGTTATATACTCAAATTCGCTCCACGGATATTCCTTCGGCGGCAAAAGGACAAACTCCATTGGACTGCGGCTCTGCGGATGGTAAAAGCTGAGCTTCTGGGACCAGAGGCCGATATTGCAGCCATCCTCTGATGTGCTGTATTTTCTATCCCCCACCAGCGCCAGTCCCCTGCTGGAAAACTGGCAGCGTATCTGATGGGTGCGGCCTGTGATAAGCTTTATCTCCACAAGTGAAAGTCCGCCGGACGTTTCAAGAAGCTTATAGTCCAGTATGGCCTCCTGCACGTCCTTTGCCCGCTTTTTTACAACATAGGTCTTTCTTTCCGGCTTTGAGCGCAGCAGCAGGTCGGTATATCTGCCGGAAGGCTTGTCCGGTACGCCGTGAACCACCGCAAGATAGCTCTTGTCAAACTCCCCATCCCGTATCTGGCGGGAAAGCTCCGAAGCGCTTTCAGGCGAGCGGGCAAGCACCATAAGGCCGCCCACCACCCTGTCCAGACGGTGCACCGTGCGCACGCAGGCGCTTTCGTCCCCCAGCGTCTGGCGCGCAAGCTCCGGCATGCCCCCCGGCTCGTCGGTAGACAAAACTCCCGCGGGCTTTACGCAAACAAATATGGAACTGTCGGAATAAACGGTTTCCAGCATTATTCTCCTATCATGATGCTTATGATCTCCCGGTCGGTCTGGCGCATACCCTCCCGGGCAAGGCGGCCCACGTTGCGTATGGTGTTTTCCACGCCCTTGGTGACGATGCCGTCCCCGCCGTAAAACTCGCTGCCGTGCATATACATCTGCATTCCCAGCAGTCCGGCTTCCACCGCGGAGGCTATCTTTGCCGCGCAGCTGGCCTTGGCCCCGTCGCATATCATGCCGGAGTTGATGGCCACCGCGTTGACGACAGTGTGGGCGATCTCGTTATATCTGCCGCCGTAAAGATATGTAATACCCGCCCCCGCGCCGCAGCCAGCGCTGGTGGAGCCGCAGTAAGCGGAAAGGCTTCCTATGCCGGTTTTCAGGTGTATGGTGATGAGATTGGACACCACCAGCGCTCTGAAAAGTACATCCTCCGATACGCCCAGCTCTTTGGCGTACACGATGACCGGCACGGAGGCTGTTATGCCCTGATTGCCGCTGCCGGAGTTGATGATGACCGGCTTTTCGCAGCCGTTCATTCTGGCGTCGGAGCCCGCGGCGGCATAGGCCTTGGCACGCACCCACACGCTGTTGCCGTAGGCGTCCATAAGAGTTCTGCCGATGCGGGAGCCGTACTCCCCGTTCATGCCCTCAATGGCGATGGCCATGTTGTATTCGATCTGCCGTCCGATGACCTGACGAATGTCGTCGATATTCACGCAGTCTGCGAACTCGACTATGCTCTCCACGTTCAGAACGCTTCTGTCTGTCTTTTTTTCATCGGCGCCCGGTGCGGAAAGGTCCTTTTCCATAAGGGCTTTTCCGTCTTTTTCGATTCTGACCACGTTGGTGTGATAATCCACGATGCGGCAGGACGCGCTGTGTCCCCCGCCCTCAACGGTGATGACGATGTCGAACACACGGCCTGAGTCGGATTCTCTGACCGTCAGCTGAGCTTTCTCAAGAAACTCCCTGATGTCATTGATCTTCTCCGGTGTGACGTCGGCGATGACCTGCAGCTCTTTGTCAGGGTCGCCCGCCACGATGCCCGCGGCGGCGGCGGCCTGCAAGCCCTTCATGCCATCTGTGTTGGGAACGATGACGCTTTTGACATTTTTGATGATGTTTCCGCTGACGCAGACCTCCGCCCTGTCCGGCAGAACGCCCAGCGTCTTTCTGGCTATCGCGGCGGCGTAGGCCAGCGCGATAGGCTCGGTGCAGCCCATGGCGGGTATCAGCTCTTCCTCAAGGATATCCACGTACGCCTTGTAAGTCTTGCTATCCATAGCAGCCCTCCATAATCATACATTTCTCAATTATTCTATACGCCGGCGAGCATCTCGTCGACAGCTTTCACAACGCCAAGCTTTCCGTATTCAAATGTTAGTCCGCCCTGCATAAAGGCCGTGTACGGCGGGCACAAAGGCCCGTCGGCACTGAGCTCGATGGTGGAGCCCACCGTAAATGTTCCTCCAGCCATAATTTCATCATTGGGATAGCCGGGCATCTCCCCCGGCTCCGGGGTGACAAAGGCTTCAATGGGCGATCCGTGCTGCAGACCCACGCAGAAAGCCACCAGATTTTCTCCGCTCATAAGATCCACGGTCTGAACGATATCCGTGCGCGCCTCGTCGTATTTGGGGTCTATGCCCTCAAAGCCCGCGAGTTCCAGCAGCCGGGCGGCAAACACCATGGACTTCAGTGCGCCGCGAACCGCGGAGGGGGCCATGAAAAGGCCCTTGTACAGCGACGTGAGCTGGTTGAGATTGGCTCCCAGAGATTTGCCCACCATGGGGGCGGTCAGCCGCTCGGCCACGTCGTTTACAAGCTCTTTTCTGCCGGCGCAGTACGCGCCGGATACGGCGATGCCCGCGCCAGGATTTTTCATCATGGAGCCGACAATAAGGTCTGCGCCCACATCCGTGGGTTCTCTGTCCTCGGTGAACTCGCCGTAGCAGTTGTCCACAAGTACAACCGCGTTTGGATCGGCCTCCTTCACGACGGCGACGGCCCGGGCTATTTTGTCTATGGTCAGACTTTTGCGCCGGGAATAGCCCCGGCTGCGCTGTATTTCCACAAGCTTTATATTTTTCTCCGATACCCGGCGGCGGATGGCTTCCAGATCAAAATCGTTGTCAATAAGCTCTATCTGCTCATATTTAACGCCGTTGGCGATGAGGGAATTGCGGCTGCCTCCCGCAGTTCCTATCACGCTTCTCAACGTGTCGTAGGGTTCGCCGGATATGCTCAAAAGCGTGTCGCCGTATTTCAAAAGCCCACCCAGCGCCAGTGCCAGCGCATGAGTGCCGGACATCATCTGTATCCTCACCAGCGCGTCCTCGGTGTGAAAGACCTCTGCGTATATCTTTTCAAGTTTTTCCCTTCCCGGGTCGTCGTAGCCATAGCCGGTTATCTCGATAAAGTCCGCGGTGGACACATTGAATTTTTGAAAAGCCGCCAGAATACGCGCCGAGCACAGCATACAGTTGGCGTCGATTTGTTCAAAGCGACCGGCGCAGTCTCTTTCCGCCTGCTGGGCCAGACCCACCGTTTTGGGTGCGATGTCGAATCCGTAGTACATGATTTACAAGAATGCTCCTTTATTTTTTATAGGCCAAAAAGCAGTCCTGACTGCTTATCTCTGAGTATAATACCACATTTTTGTCCGAAACGTCATAAAGACTTATTACACCCTTCATTTCGCCCTCATATATATCCGGCAGGGCATCCAGCAGATCCTCCCTGAATTCCACGTCGTATTCACCCCGGTATATGGCCGTATACAGCGTTCCGGCCTCCACCAGATCCTGGAAGAAATGGCTGCCGTAGCTCAGCTCAGGTCTCAGGCCCTTTTCGCTGTAAGCCACCTCGGAGATGGAAATAAAGTTCGATATCTCCATAAAGTTGACCGGCACACCCAACGACGGCGTGGTGGTTCCCCAGCGCCCCGGCCCGATGAGTACGGCGTTTTTGTCTCTCAGCGCGGCGTTGAGCTTGCCCACGCAGCGGGCGGCCAGATACTTCTGCCGCTCAGTCAGGTCAAGATAGGGGCTGACCCGCACAAAAACTATATAATTTACCGGCATACATACGTTGCCGCCCATGAAATTGCCCTTTATCTTAAAAATGCTATCGCCTATGTCCGGGCGGCTGCCGGTTCCGGCAAGACCGATGCCTCTTGTCTGAAGGGGGCGGCACTGGAGCAGATTTACCCTGTAATCACCGTCTCTGTCAAAGTCACAGGCGTATTCGATGTCCACGGGGTAGTCGTATTTTTCCTCCAGCGTGGCCATCACGGTGGTCATGGTCTGGGGAAAATCCGTTGTCTTCAAAAGCTTTTTGAAGGAAATTATACTTGGTACCCGGGCGTCGTTTACGCCAAGCTCCCGTAGCCTTGCCTCCGCCGCAAGATCCTTTTCAAGGAAAAGTCCGGCATCGGTCTTGAAATCGGCGGGGTCAGCGGAGGACGCGGGAATTGTGGTGAAAAGATTTTCCTCCAGATCTATAACATCCATTTTGTGCTGAGAAAACTTATATTCGTCCCAGTAGGCTACCTTCTGGGGCGCGGTGGGATTATCAAGACTCAGCA
>CAZLIJ010000010.1:0-2725 GCA_964559305.1 uncultured Oscillospiraceae bacterium
GGAGCGACGAAGAATCCCCCGGTGCGCGGGGGAAATGAGATCCTTCAAATTTAATACAACAGGAGTTTATTATGAAGAAAGTGCTTAAAACCATGCTCGTTATGGGGCTGGGCGGCTTTGCCGCCACACTGGTGATGTACTGGTTCAACCTTGACAACAAAGTCATATATTACGGCGTTAGGCCGCTGCTGAACAAGATCTACGACAAACAAAAGAGGGATGTGAGGATCTGATGGCTTTCAAAGAGATCACCGCGCCCACGCTGCGTGAGCTCTTTGTGGAGCAGATCATAGACATGGTCTTTTCCGGGGAGCTGGCCGTGGGCGAAAAACTGCCCACCGAGCGGGAGCTTGCGGAAAAAATGAGCATAAGCCGTTCTATGGTGCATACAGGGCTGGAAGATCTGTGCCGGATGGGCTTTGTCACCATTGAACCCAGAGCCGGTGCTTATGTGGCCGATTACGCCAAAAGCGGCAACTTCGACACGCTGGGCGCCATAGTAAAATACACCGGCGGCAAATTCAGCGACGATATGAACATTTCCCTTGTGGAGGCGCGAAACGCCCTGGAAGGCGGCGCCATGATACGGCTGGCCATGACCCGCTCCGACGAGGACATTACCGCCCTGCGGGATATGGTGGCCCGGCTCAGTCAGGCCGTGGATAATGGCGAAAGCGTGCCCCGGCTGGCCGAGCGTATGCGGGATTTTCATGTGGCTGTGACCCGCATGAGCGGAAATATTATTTTTCCTCTGGTGCTCAATTCCTTTTATACGGTCAGCGCCGGCCTGTGGGAAAACTGCGTGAGCTTCTGGGGCGGGGAGACCATTGTCAAGCAGGAGGAAAGGCTCATAGATCTGGTGGAGGCCGGCGACGGCCACGCCGCCGCCCAGTACATAGAAAATATATTTGAGCATTATCTTGAGGCTCACAACATTCACAGATGACCGTTATGAATCGCGGCAATAAAAAGGGTGTCGTTTCCGGGATGTACAATCCCGGGAACGACATTTTTTTTATGCCCATACTGTAATAATAAAATGATTCCATTATGTTCGCCCAGCTTCCCGGATGGTTGGACTTAAAGAAAAAGCCCGGCATATTATTGCAGTAACGGCGCTGACCCGCCCCGCCTTTTATACACTCTGCCGCGCAATACGACACTTGCGTGTTATAAGAGCAAACATCCGGCGGAGGGTGTAATTACCGTCTGTATCTGCAATAACGACAAAAATGACAGAAAAGTATAAAATTCGGTTGACTAAAATTACCAAATGAGTTAAGTTAATAACATAACAATTATAAAGGGGGAAACGATACAAGATGAAAGACCTTAAGCACCTGCTCTACTTTGAGGACCTTTTGCAAAGCGCTAACAATGAACTCGTGAGCAAAGCGCAAAAACAGGGAAAAATCTGCGTTGCCTATGTTTGCGAGAATACCCCCGAGCCTCTCCTCAATCTTGGCAATGCGTTTTCCGTGCGTCTGCACGCGCCCAACACCGGCTCCATCGACATCGCCACCTACTACATGTCCAGCTTTCTGTGCGAAACCAGCCGGGCTCTGCTGGAGCGCTCCATCGAGGGCGGCTTCAACTTTGCCGACTGTGTGATAGCGCCCGACGGCTGCACCATGATCAACCGCTGCGTGGAAAACATGGAGCTGTTGAAATCCATGGGCAAGGACAAGAAAAATTTCTTCCATGAGTATATGGAGCTTCCGCTGAAGTCTGACGACAACAACCTGAATCTCTATGTTCTCCAGTGCAAGAATCACATCCTGGACCCCCTTCACGAGGCTTACGACATCGACATCTCTGATGAGGCCATACGCAAATCGGTTGAAGAGCACAACCGTGTGTGCAAGCTCATCCGCGCCATCGGCGACTTCCGCAAAGAGACTAAACCCCGCATAACCGGCTATGAGTTCCACGTTCTCACACTGGCTACATATGCTGCGCCAAAAAATCTCGTTATCGACAAACTGGAAGAGACTCTGGAGGAGCTGAAAACCAGAGAGCCTGACGACAGGGAACACCGCATCCGCGTGGTGCTTGTGGGCTCCGAAGTTGACGACAGCGGCCTTATCAAGCTTATTGAGGAATCCGGCGCCTATGTCTGCGCCGACCGCTTCTGCTTCGGTTCGCTGCCCGGCAGAGATCCATTGGAGCTTACCGACGATGAGGATGCCCTTACACAGGTCTGCCGCCAGTATATGCGCAGATGCCAGTGCCCGCGTATGATGAACATGGAAAAGGTCTACGGACGCAAGGAGTATGTCCGGGATCTGGCAAAAGAGTATAAGGCCGACGGCATTATTTACGAACAGGTCAAATTCTGCGATCCCTGGGCCTATGAGAGGATGATGGGCTCCACCATGCTCCGGGAGGATTACGGCTACCCCGTGCTGTCCGTGGACAGACCCTACAATATCAGCTCGTCTGTTGGTCAGATGCGTACCCGCGTACAGGCGTTCGTGGAAAGTGTTGAGATCAAGAAGCTGCAGGGAGGTGTAAAGTGATGGTAAAAAATGAAGGCCGCGAAAGGATCGGCGATAAAGAGCTGGGCATACTTTTTGACGGCGGCAAGGTTCGCAAGCGCCGTGAATGGCGCGGCGTAAAGGACACGCTTTACGATTACGGAAGATGGCTTTACATCATGTCCATGCTGGCAAAATTCATCGTGCAGCCCCGCAACATCAAGGGAATGTTCAGATACAGGTGGATG
>CAZLIJ010000010.1:2735-6379 GCA_964559305.1 uncultured Oscillospiraceae bacterium
ATGGCAAACTATCTGGCCGTGCCCCATATGATAGATAAATTTACCATGGGCCTTCGGGATGAGGCCCTGCGCATAGTTCACACCTCCATGGATTTCGTGGTCTATGACGTGGCCTCCACGCTGGAGAATATTTTCAGAGGCGACCGCCGAACCGGCAACGATGTGGAGTTTTCCAATAAATGCGTGCTGACGGATGAAAACGAAATGACCGCCTTCATGATGGGCTTTCCCACCGTGAAAGCCATACTCCGCGAGGTGCCGTCCATGTTCGTGGCAAACCTCCTGACCCAGAATTCATCCACCCACTATCTGGACGTGGCCCAGGAATTCGGTCTTCCCGGCGACGTGTGCCCCATGCCGGAGGCTGAGGCCGGCACCTCCATAGACGACGATTTTCCCGTGCTGGGCGTTTGCGCGGTGCAGTGCAACACCACCTGCGACGGCTCTCTTATGGGCAACGGCGTTATTGCCAAGCGTCTTGAAAGAGAATACGGCATCCCCACCTTCCAGCTGGTGGCGCCCATGCGCCACAGGGAGGATGATGTGCAGGCCTATGCCGCCGAGGATATCCGAAAGGCCATCGCCTTTGTGGAGGAGCACACCGGCGAAAAGTGGGACTGGACCCATTATTTCGAATGCGCCAAGCGCGTCAACGACGCCACCAGAAACCGCTTGCAGTGGCTTGAGATCAACAGTTCTCCCTATCCCCAGTTTGTGGGCGCGCCCTTCTCTTTGTATAACGACACAAACTATATGGGCAACTGCGGCCGCTCGGCACTGTTCCCGCCCATAGACAAAAAGATCATGGATCTGGCTGTGAAGGGCTATAAGGAAAAGAAAATGATGGCCAGCGAGTACCGCCACAGGGCCATTGTTTGGGGTGTGCAGCCTCAGTACTGCATAGATATGCTCAACTGGATGATCCACTGCTGGGGCGTTGTGCCGCTGACAGATATGCTCTCCATGATAAATACCAGAGAGATAGCCGAGGAGGATACGCCGGAGAACAGAGAGCAGGCTTATTACGACATGGCCTGGCTCAATGAAAACATGATAATGCGCAACCGCACCCACGGCGGCTATAAGGTCCTGGTGGACGAACTTTGGGAGTTCTGTGAAAAGATGAACGCCGACATGGTAATGATGTGGGAGCATATGTCCTGCAAGGCCCTGACCGGAATGCACGGCCAGTTTGAGGAGCAGGCCAGAGAGCGGGGCATACATCTTGTGTGGGTGTGCCACGATCTGTGTGATCCCCGCGTTTACACAAGACAGGCGATCCGCAACCAGTTCAGCGCCTATATGCGCACTGTCATGCGCGAAGAACCGCTGGATCCGTCCATCGAGGTCCTCCCGGACGAAAACGCCTGGTAAAAGAAAAGGAGAGAAAAGATGTCTTTCATTTCAAAATTATTCGGCAGGCTGATGCTGGCCGGCGGCGCGTTTTTCGCCGTGACCTTCCTTGTGTATTTCTTCAATCTGGACATGAAGCTCACTTCGTCCATTGAACCGTTTTTGATAGAGCATTATGACAATATGCCCCGCAATTCTCGTCTGTAATAAAGCGGGCTAAGGCTAAAGCATTCAGACCGCCGGGCATAATTCCCGGCGGTCTGAATGCTTTTGTACGGATAAGCAGAAATAACGGTCAGTTTTCGGATATGTACAATTCTTCGGCCTGCATCTGGGCGATTTCCAGCATATACCGAAGCTGATCGAGTTGATTTGTGGCGTCTGTTATGACGTTAAACAGCAGCTTGTACTCATCTGTGATAGTGTTCATAGTTTTAACCTCCCTTTCGACTTTTGTATCACCGGGAACATAGTATACTATCCCATAACTGCAAATCCTGTCGAAAGCTGTTCCCGGAGGAAAAAAATAAGCTTTTTCCGCCGTCCCAACAGATAGCCCTGCATGAAGCTCTGTACTTTTCCGCTAAGAAAGACGCGATCTTTTGCAACACGCACTCCGATTATTCCGCTGCGCCGGAATATCTGTTTAGCCGTCATAACGGTTTTCCCCAGCTTGTTTGCCCAAGTATATTATGATATCGATAAAAGAACAAAGAAATGTTCCCTCTGTGCAATAAAGCACTCAATGGCTCTTCCACCAAAGGTGGCGCTCAGCGAGGAAACACTTCTTAACACACAGTATAAGACGGACTCAACAAAATAGTCAAGGCAAATATATAATAAAGCAAAAAAGGAACCAACTGCATTGCTGCCAGCGCTCACGGACGAATCCTCTACGCTCTCCGATTCCAATAACAATATAGCACAGCTTATAGATTTAGCAAACAATCATTTCCCGGATATTCTGCCGGAGAGCGTATCGAAGCACTGCGGTTATAACGCAAGCGCCGGGGGAAATCGACAGTGCTTTGAGAGAGCACATAAAGATACTGTCAGAGGATATTTCTGCCATATCGGAAGAAAAAAACAGACGCCGGAGAAAGACAATTACCGTGCCTGAGAAAAATCTATATGTATTTTTTTGCTTGGACTGGAAGAAATAAGGCAATTGCGATATAATATTAAAAAATGTGGAACTGGAGATTGGCTATGAAACGTGTTACAAAAGCGCTTTCCATGGTACTTGTGGCATTTGCATTGATCTGCGCTGCAATGCCGGCCGCATTTGCGGCAGAATCTTCAATCAAGGTTATCAGCCACAGGGGAAACACAGGCTCAAACTCGCCGGAGAATACAATGTACGCCTTCGCTCAGGCCGCAAAACTGACCGGGTACATTGAATCTGACGTTCGCTTTACTTTGGATGGCGTACCGGTTCTGTGCCATGACAGCACAATAAACCGTACAGCGCGAATGGCGGACGGGAGCAGGATCCCGCTGATAAAAACGATCTGTACAATGCGGTACAACGAACTTCTAAAATACGATTTTGGCGCGGCGTACGGAGTGCCCGGACTGCAAATCCCCACATTTGAGCAGTGGATAAGCTTTTGCAGCGAAAACGGCATTGTTCCATACATAGAGATGAAAGAAAGCATGACCGGCGGTCAAATCAGCAAGCTTATTTCAATAGTAGACAAGTATGGAATGGGGGAAAATGTTGTCTGGATCAGCTTCAGCTACTACGGAAGCAATCTTATGAAGCTTGCGTATCTGGAACCCAACGCCGCAATGGGCGTAATAGCTTACGCTGTGGATACCGCGACGCTCTCGCTTTGCCAAGTACTCAAAGCGTCTGCTAACAGCGTGTTTTTAGACGTAAACTACACCGGCCTGAACGCCGCGCCCGTTTCACGTGCCGGCAGAGCCGGTTTGTCCGTTGAGGCCTGGACGGTCGATGACGCCGAAAGCATTGAGCGTGTCAAAGCGCTGGGCATAACAGGCATAACCACAAATTACCCTGATACCGTATTGATTTCAGCCGCCGCATAACAGTTAAAACAAATAGCCCTTCAAAGCAGAAAGTATATAATCAAGCTTCTGCGCCTCAGTCAGAACAACGTTTGAGATCAGGATGAACAGATTAAGCAGGGCACAGTACCAACCGTAAGCGCAGGGCAAGACCGGCTTTTGTTGCGGGAGCGCAATGCGCTCCGACGTGTTATACCCCAACATTTTAGATGCCGCGCTCCTGTTCTCTCAGACGTGAGCCCAGCGAAGCGGGTCGGGTC
>CAZLIJ010000010.1:6479-12148 GCA_964559305.1 uncultured Oscillospiraceae bacterium
CTACTGGGTCATATCAAGTTGTATGTTCTGCTGAGATTAGAGGCAGGTGCTCCCCTCATAAAAACCGCTGCGGCGGGAAAGAGGATAGGGGCCTACGGGCTGCCTGCTGAGCTACTGGGTCATATCAAGTTGTATGTTCTGCTGAGATTAGAGGCAGGTGCTCCCCATGCCTTTCATCTCTCGTCCTTCGTCCCCCGTTTTGCCAAACGAAAACAGGTTTTCGTTTGGGGAAGGAGCGACTGTCCGTATGCCGTAAAGCGCGACCGAATGGGAGCGCCGGAGGCAATAGGACAGGCAGCGACGTTGTGGCTGGGACGGCGGGGCTCGAACCCACAATACGGGAGTCAAAGTCCCGTGTGTTACCGTTACACCACATCCCACCGTCTCTATGATGCAAAAGGCCGGCGCCTTGCCGGCCTCGCATTTTTAATATGGGGTGGGAGATGGGACTTGAACCCACGGCATCCGGAACCACAATCCGGCGCTCTGCCAACTGAGCTACACCCACCATATTGAGCTGGCGCTGGTACGCCAAGAGGGACTCGAACCCCCGGCCTACTGCTTAGAAGGCAGTTGCTCTATCCAGCTGAGCTATTGGCGCATATCTGCCGCAGCAGCCGAATGTTTGATCCGCACACATCTCCTGTCCCGCGTCCCCCCGTATACCAAACGAAAACCCGTTTTCGTTTGGGAAAGGAGCGACTGTCCTTATGCCGTAAAGCGCGACCGCACGGGAGCGCCGGAGGCGATAGGACAGGCAGCGACGTGGAGCGGGCGAAGGGAATCGAACCCTCGTATCCAGCTTGGAAGGCTAGTGTTCTGCCATTGAACCACGCCCGCAAAAGGCTGCTACCCTACATTCAGCCATAGGATAATAACACGGAAAGCCAGCGGTGTCAAGGGTTAGGCGCATTTTTTTTACCGCGCCCCGAAGGAAAAATCCGGCCCGCCTCAAGACGGGCCGGATAGGAAAATCACGGTGTTTTGCCTTGAATCACTCTATGACCTCCACTGCCAGCGGAAATTTGCTCATATACTCGCAGCTGTCCTTCTTGATGAGAATGGGATTTTCATAGCGGAAGCCGATCTTTTCATCCGGGCAGGCGTATTGCAGGGCGCAGATGAGCACTTCGTTTTCCTTATAGACATGGTCGGGATTCGTCCAGTAGGGGAAGGGGCCTTCATTGCCGCCGATGCGCCATTCGTCGCCCAGCATACCGATGCCGTGCTCAAAGCCGGGCACCATGAAATCAGAAAAACCCCGCTCCTCGGCAAAGGCCATCATTTCCTCGGCCAGCGAGGAGGGCGTGACCCCGGCCTTGTAGGTTTTGAGAGTGAGAGCCACAACGTCGATGAAGTTCTGGGCATGCCAGCGCTGCCTGTCAGTGGCGGGGCCGATGAGATAGTTGTGGGTGTGATCGCCGCAGCAAAGGCCGAACAGAGCGTGGATATCCACCATCAGCGGCTCGCCGGCCTGAATTTCTCTGGCCGTGGGAGGCGTGCAGGCGCAGCCCGCAAGGCCGGTGCGGTAGCCGCTGGCGATCTCGTTGCCGCCGGTAAAGCTCCATTCCCACAGACTGCCCGCCCGGCGCATGGCCAGGGCGGCTATGCCGGCGATCTCGGTTTCGGTCATGCCCTTCCAGCCGCCGTTTTTGATTTCGGCCAGAACCTCCTCGTGGCCTGCGTCCACTATGCGGGAGGCCTCCCGGAAACGGTTTATAGTGCCCTCGTCCTTGATGACCGCAAGGCGGTCTATGATGTCGTGGTCGTTGATAAATTCGCACTTGGGCAGTGCCGCCTTGAGAGCGTTGTATTCGTAATATGTAAGATAGCCCTCGGGGGTGTAGTTGCTCATGCCGGCCTCCACGCCCACTCGCCCGCCCTTGGGAAGATAGGAATCGATGAGGTCGCTGACCTGAGTAATCTGGTCCTGACCGCCCATGGGGGCAAAGCCCAGCACATGATCCTCGTCCAGCCAGCTGTCGTCAGCTGCGCGGGCGGCGTCGATGACGAAGGTGAAGGCCGTGGGCAGCCCCTCGGCGGGAATGACGATGAAGCTGCGCCAGGGGAAGAAAGCGTCCGTGGTCCAGGACATGGTGCGCAGTCTGGAGCCGAGATAGACGTCGATATTGTCCTTTGCCATCTCGGATTGTATGTTTTTGATGCGCTGGGGAAAATCCACATAGAATGGACTGTCTTTTTCAAATGTCATAACCGCGCTCCTCCTCTCAAAATTCGGTGTCTACGGTGGCGATGATCTTGTTGAGCCGGTCGCACAGGGAAACCAGCTTCAAAGCCTTCACCATGTTGCCCTTAAGCTTGAGCTGCCCGCCCATCATGGCCTTCTGGGAGCCCAGCTCCGCCCGGGATATTCTGGCGAACACGTCGTAGGGCCCGATGATGCAAAACTCCGCCGCGGGGCCGCCGCCCTCACCCACCAGCACCTTGTCCACCCTGCCGTCCACAAAACCCACGAAGAAAAACCGGTCGACTCCGTCGGGGCAGTTTGTATAGCGGTTGGTCATGGATGACGTCAGGTTGTTCATCTTCTCCGGCGTAAGCTGCTCTTGGAGCCGTTTTTCCACCTCGGCGCGCCATTCTTCGCTCAGGTATTTCAGCATAGCTGCATCTCCTTTTTTTTTCCGGCGGGTGAGCCCCGCCGTTATTTCCCCTTGATGCCGTTGACCACAAGCTCGTAAGCGCAGGGCATATAGCGCTCAACATAGTTTGCTTCACCTTGAATATATGCCTGGATAATAAAGCTCTTGTATAAAGAAAAAATCACCTCTGCGGTGTCGCCCACATTCATTGCCCTGAATTCGCCGGCGTCAACGCCCGGCTGAAGGATCTCGCGTATCATGCCAACGGAGCGGGCGTTGATGTCCTCATAGGGGTCCACCGCGGGAAACATGGGAAAAATTGAAGGGTCGTTTTTCAAAAGGGCGCAAAATTCCCCGTCACTGGCCAGATAGTACAGCGCGCTTTCGCACAGCGCCTTCAGCTTGGTTTCCGCCGTGACCTCTTTTGCCACCCGCGCCTTGACGCTGTTCTGCCAGCGCAGCATTACATATCGCACTGTCTGCTCGTACAGCTCTTTTTTGCTGGCGGCATAGGCGTATATACTGGAATTGGTCATGGAAAGCTCTCCCGCTATGTCTTCCAGCGTGGCTTTTTTGTAGCCATACCGGGCAAATGCGCCCAGAGCCGCGTTCAGGATGATCTCGTTTTCAATCTTTTTTTTCAAAGCAAACTCCATAATTTAATAATTTATTTATTTATTAAATTATAAGTTTAAGCGCCGGCATATTCAACTGGAAGATACCACAGTAAATACCCCGCGCATTTGTTCATCCTGCGCAGGGTATAAAAAACAACAGCGCCTGATGTTGTCACATCAGACGCCGTTGTTTAAGAGAAATGTATGAAAGAGAAGTATCGAAATTAAGTCAGTCCGCTTTGCTCACGAACTTGGGGAACGCGAAGGAGCTTACCGCGCCGATGGCTATTACGGCCAGACCGGCTATGGTGGCCAGCGTTGCGGAGGCGTTGGCGCTCAGCCATGCGAATACCAGCGCGCCCAGTACCACGTTAAGAATCATTGACAGGATGGCTTCAATTTTAAGACCGTTTTTCATGATGTTTACCTCCATATATTCACATTGTTGTTGTAAGTTTTTGCCGCCGGAAGCTCGGCGGTTCGCGGGTTTTTTTGTCTTTCCCTTGCTTCTGTGATAAGTTTAACACATAATTTTGCTTTGTGAAGCGACACAAAATCGCAAGGATGTTACAAAATGTACTACCAGAAAAATGGAAAAATATCCGCAAACCGGCGACGGTCTGCGGATATTTTCAGCTTTATTCGTTTTAAACGGCTAATTAACCGTGGTAAAGTTTTTTGACCTGATATTTGGGCTCAAAGGTCACGTTGACGCCCAGCTTTTTGAAAACGTTGGCGTCGGCGGCGGAAAGGATGACAGAGGAATGGGCCTCGCAGCCCTTGAGATAGTCCAGCTGCTTGATGGCCAGATCGGCCATGGGATTGGTGACAGCGCAGATTGAAAGCGCTATCAAAATCTCGTCCAGATGAAGCCTTGGGTTGTGGTTGCCCAGATGCTTGACCTTCATTTCCTGAATAGGCTCTATCACGCCGGGAGCCATAAGGGGCAGCTTTTTGTCTATGCCGGCCAGAGCCTTGGTGGCGTTCAAAAGGCAGGCGGAGGCGGCGCCCAGCAGATTGGAGGTCTTGCCGGTGACTATACGCCCATCGGGCAATTCAAGAGCCACGGCGGGGCCGCCGGTCTCCTCGGCCCGGGTAAGAGCCGCGGACACCACCGGGCGGTCTTTGGTGCTTATCTCAAGAGAGTTCATGATAAGCTCTATTTTTTTCATCTCCGCCGGGGATGAAAGACCCTGCCGGGCGGAGCAGGCGGCGGCGTACCAGCGGCGGATGATCTCCTGCTTTGAAGCTTCTATGCAGACCTCGTCGTCAGTGATGCAGTAGCCCGCCATATTCACGCCCATGTCGGTGGGGCTTTTGTAGGGGCTTTCGCCGTATATCTGGCGGAACATGGCTTCCAGCACGGGGAATATCTCCACATCCCGGTTGTAGTTCACGGTGGTGACGCCGTAAGCGTCCAGATGGAAGGGGTCTATCATGCTTATGTCGTCCAGATCGGCGGTGGCGGCCTCATAGGCCAGATTGACCGGGTGCTTCAAGGGCAGATTCCAGATGGGGAAGGTCTCAAATTTGGCGTAGCCCGCCGAAACGTCCCGCTTGTGCTCGTGATATAACTGGCTCAGGCAGGTGGCCATTTTGCCGCTGCCCGGGCCGGGAGCAGTGACTACCACAAGACTGCGGGAAGTCTCGATATAATCATTTTTGCCGAAGCCGTCGTCGGAGACGATAAGGGCCACGTCGGAGGGGTAGTCGGGGATGATATAGTGCCGGTAGACTGTTATGCCCAGCGTTTCCAGCCGCTTTTGAAAAGCGTCGGCCACGGCCTGACCCCGGTAGTGGGTGATGACCACGCTGCCCACGAAAAGCCCGATGCCCCGAAAAGCGTCGATAAGGCGCAGCGTGTCGTCGTCGTAGGTGATGCCCAGATCGCCCCGGCGCTTGGAGCGCTCTATGTCGTCGGCGGAGATGGCGATGACGATCTCGGCCACATCCTTCATTTCCAGCAGCATACATACCTTGCTGTCCGGATGAAAGCCCGGCAGCACACGGGCGGCGTGAAAGTCGTCGAACAGCTTGCCGCCGAATTCCAGATACAGCTTGCCGCCGAATTTGTTTATGCGATCCCGTATGTTCTGGGACTGCAGCTTAACGTACTTCTCGTTGTCAAAGCCCAATGCGTTCATACTTTTTCTCCATATCCAATAATTCTTGTTCCGGTTATACTCCGTATTCCGCCTGCAGGCCAAGATACCGGCAGGCCGAAAGATACTTATGGGTGCAGCAGCTTTTTCCCGTCAGCAGCTGATAGCTGTGCCCGCCCCGGGTAAGGAAAAGGTCGGTGGGCCCCCGCAGGGACATACCGGTGATCTCCGGTATGGGCAGCGATACGCCTCCGGGCAGCTCCAGCCGGTCGCGGTAAAGCCGGATATCGCCTCGGCCCAGTCTGGCCGCGCCCTGCCCCGATGAGACCTCGTAAAGCTCCGCCGGGCTG
>CAZLIJ010000010.1:12158-16260 GCA_964559305.1 uncultured Oscillospiraceae bacterium
AGCGTAACCGGAAGCCCTTCAAAGAGCGAGGGAAAGATCATCCCGTCCGCCGCCCGGGCGCACAGGTCTTTTATCCGCTCCTCCTGCCACAGGTTCCAGTCCCGTATATTGTCGAACACCGGATCACTGCCGGCAAAAAAGCCGGTGGGCAGATACCTGACGCCGTAGCCGCAGCGCAGACAGAAAAACCGCTCGTCCCGGCTTTCCGTGGCGTGCATGGCTCCGCATTTGGGACAGGTGAACAGCAGGGTTTCAAGGTGCTCGGCGGTGCGCCTGCCCTTAAAGGAGATCATGTCCTCCCGCTGGCGGGCGCAGGCGTCCTCATATAGATCCCGGGCGATGGCGGCGTTTATCTCGTCAGGGGACATTTTCGCCAGCGTTTCCGGCGGATATACCCCTGCCACAGAGCCTTTTACAAGACCTTTTCGCACAGAAGGCCCGGCCCACCGGGGATTGGCAAAATACGCACCCTGAGTGTGATATGTTACAAGAGTGGCGCCGCTTACACGGGCCAGTTTTCCCGTGGCCGGCGGAAAGCCGCGGGTCACGCCGTCCCAGGAGCGGTTGCCCTCGGGAAATATGCACACGCTGCAGCCGCTTTTCAGACGGCGCAATGTTGACATCACCGTTCCCGCCGCGCTGCCGCCCTTTTGCCGGGGGATAGGGTCCTGCAGCCAGATGAGAAATTTTGATATTCCGCCCAGCCGCAGCAAATGCTCGCTGGACACAAAATAAACCTGCTCCCGAAAGGCGCAGACTATAAAGCCGGGGTCCCAGTCGCTGTTGTGATTTGCCAGAATCAGCTTTGGCCCCGCGATATCATTTTTTTCGGCGCGGAAGTTGAACTTCACGCCCATTATGGCTTTTGCCAGCGGCCGGCAAAGCTTCCATGTGACAATGTGCCGCCTGTGGTGATCGCCCAGAACCAAAAGCTCGCCCCCCGTTTTGGTTTTACTGGTATATTCTACACCAGCGGGAGCCTGCGTTCAATTGTAAAATTGACATAATAACCCCTTTTTTTGTTCATAAATATGTGTTACAATATTCATTCAATAATATTTAATGGATTACCATGCGTATCAGATATAAAATCGGAAAGTGAGAACTTTGACGAAATGAGCTTTTTAAACATGATTTTTGGCAATCATTCGGACAAGGAGCTGAAAAGAGTCTATCCCATAGCGGACAAAATAGAGGCTCTGGACGGTAAATATTCGGCGTTGACGGATGAAGAGCTTAAAGCCAAGACCCCGGAATTCAAGCAGCGGCTTGAAAACGGCGAGACGCTGGACGACATTTTGCCCGAAGCCTTTGCCGCCGCCCGGGAGGCCTGCTGGCGTGTGCTGGGCATGAAGCCCTTCCGGGTGCAGCTCATCGGCGGCATCGTGCTCCATCAGGGCCGTATCGCCGAAATGAAGACCGGCGAAGGCAAGACCCTTGTGGCCGTGCTGCCCGCCTACCTCAACGCCCTCACCGGCGAAGGCGTGCACATCGTCACCGTCAACGACTACCTTGCCAAGCGTGATAGCGAGTGGATGGGCAAGGTGCACCGCTTTATGGGCGTTTCCGTGGGCCTTATAATCCACGACAAAACTCCCCGGGAGCGGCAGGAGGCCTACGCCTGCGACATTACCTACGGCACCAACAACGAGATGGGCTTCGACTACCTGCGTGATAACATGGCCATATACAAAGAGCAGATGGTCCAGCGGGGCCACGCCTTTGCCATCGTGGATGAGGTCGACTCCATCCTCATTGATGAAGCCCGTACCCCACTAATAATTTCCGGTCAGGGCACCGAATCCACCGATCTTTACCGTCAGGCCAACGAGTTTGTCTCCCGGCTGAAAAAGATCGTCTACGCCACCACCGACGAAAAGGTGGAGGAGTCCGAGGATCTGGACGCCGACTATGTGGTGGACGAAAAGCTCCGCACCGCCACCCTCACC
Source organism: uncultured Oscillospiraceae bacterium (assembly GCA_964559305.1). GTDB lineage: Bacteria > Bacillota > Clostridia > Oscillospirales > Oscillospiraceae > UBA2922. Next base: position 14,108 of record CAZLIJ010000010.1, read on the forward strand.
GCCAGGGGCATTGACAAGGCGGAAAAATTCTTCGGCATAGAAAACCTTTCAGATATCGAAAACGCCACCCTCAGCCACCACATCAATCAGGCGCTCCGGGCCCACGGCATCATGAAGCGGGACATCGACTATGTGGTCAAGGACGGCGAAGTGCTCATAGTGGACGAGTTCACGGGCCGTATCATGTTGGGCCGCCGCTATTCCGAGGGCCTGCATCAGGCCATCGAGGCCAAGGAGCACGTGGATGTCCAGAAGGAAAATAAAACTCTGGCCACCATCACCTTCCAGAACTACTTCCGCCTTTTCGACAAGCTCTCCGGCATGACCGGCACTGCCCTTACCGAGGAGGCCGAATTCCAGACCATTTACCAGCTGGATATTATCGAGATCCCCACCAACAAGCCCGTCATCCGCATCGACAACCCGGACGTGGTCTACAAAAACGAGGACGGCAAGTACCGGGCCATCATAAACCAGATAATCGCCTGCCACGAAAAGGGACAGCCCGTGCTGGTGGGTACCATATCCATTGAAAAGAGCGAATATCTCTCCTCACTGCTGAAAAAGAAGGGTATCAAGCACAATGTGCTCAACGCAAAGCAGCACGAAAAGGAAGCCGAGATCATCGCCCAGGCCGGCAAGTTCGGCGCTGTCACCATCGCCACCAACATGGCCGGCCGAGGCACCGATATCATGCTGGGCGGCAACCCGGACTATCTTGCCCGCACCGACCTTAAAAAGGCCGGCTGCACCGAGGAGATCATTGCCGAGGCCACCGGCTACGCCGATACCGACAGCGAGGAGATCCTGACCGCCAGAAAAATGTACGCCGACAAGCAGGACGAATATAAAATAGCCACCGCACAGGAGGCCGACAAGGTCAGAGAAGCCGGCGGCTTGTTCATCCTTGGCACCGAGCGCCACGAGTCCCGCCGTATCGATAACCAGCTCCGCGGCCGTTCAGGCCGACAGGGCGACCCCGGCGAAAGCCGCTTCTTCATCTCCATGACCGACGATATCATGCGTCTTTTCGGCTCCGAGCGGGTCATGAACATGATGGAGACCCTGGGCGTGGACGAGGATACGCCGCTGGATATGAAGGTTTTGTCCAACGCCATCGAGCAGGCTCAGAAGACCGTTGAAAGCCGCAACTTTGAAACCCGTAAAAGCGTGCTGGAATTCGACGACGTCATGAACCAGCAGCGAAACCTTATCTACGACGAGCGCCGCAAGGTGCTTGAAGGCGACGATATGCACGACCAGCTGCAAAATATGCTGCAGGAGTATGTCACCGACACCGTCACCGCCGGGCTTGAAGGCGGCCATGCCCAGACCCAGCAGGAGCTGGACGAGGCTCTCAATCCCTTTGAAAAGCTGTTCATGCCCCGGGGCCTTTTGAAGATAGACGCCTTCAACGGCAAGGCCGACGCGCAAAAAGTGGCCGACGCGTCAATGCAGATCGCCCAGCAGGTCTACGCCGCCAGAGAAAAGGAATTCGGCGCCGCGCCCGACGGCACCCCCGTCATGCGGGAGCTGGAGCGGGTGGTCATGCTGCGCGTGGTCGATGAATACTGGATGGACCACATCGACGCCATGGCCGACCTTAAGGAGGACGTGCGCCTGCGGGCCTATGCCAACGAAAAGCCCATCGACGCATATAAGCGCGACGGCTACGATATGTTTGAAGAGATGGTCTCCGGCATCCGCTCCGAGACTGTCCGCCGTATGTTCACTGTTCGCATCCGCAAGGAGCAGGGCGTTGAAAGAAAGAGCGTTTCCAAAACCACCTCCGCCTCCGCCGGCGGCGACAATACCGTCAAAAAGCAGCCCGTCAAAAAAGCCCCCAAGCCCGGCCGCAACGATCCCTGCCCCTGCGGCAAATGGAAAGAAGACGGCTCCCGTCCGCTAAAGTATAAGGAGTGCTGCGGCAAGAACGAAAACTGAACTTGTCTTTTTTCCGCAATACTTCACCGCCCTCGCTTGCTGTATTTTAATACAGCGGCGCTCGGTTGGTATCGTCTTGCGAAAAAGATCCTGCGTTCAGAACTTGTCTTTTTTGCCTCACCCTCCGTCTTGTCGCTTCGCTGTATTTCAATACAGCTTCAGCTTCGCGACATCGATTGATACGAAAGATCCTGCGTTCAGGGCGCGAG
>CAZLIJ010000011.1:0-10531 GCA_964559305.1 uncultured Oscillospiraceae bacterium
GAAAAAGTTTTTTGTAGCTAACGGCCATATTACACCTCCAACAAGAACTGCAAACATTATATCACGAATAAATGAAAATATCTATGTATAAATGAAACATCTCTTATAACACCCACACCGTTTCCGATATTATTCCGGGTTTAAATCACCATGATGATCCACCCTAAAATTAGGGAGTTCTTTGTTCGCGCTTTGGCAAAAAGATTTCAAAGTTTGTACCATTTTATAGTCACACTCAGCTTTTTTTGCCGACCCAGCACACAGGCTCGGCTACGAAATACGGACTGATTTCGACTGTTTTATAAGGCGTATTTCGTAGTCACACTCCATTGCCGGAGCGATGGTGTGCTCTTACTTCCGGGTGAATCGATATGAGCGGTTCGATCGGATTCTCATATTCACGCCCTTTGTTTCCTCCGACGGTTGAGGCACAGAAGTGCCAGAATACGCCGTAAACACGGCACTTTCAGCGATTTGAATACCCTAACGCATATTTTGAATACCCTAACGCATATTTTGAATACCCTAACCGATGAAAAATAAAGTTGTATTAACGGCTCGGTCACAGCACATATAAGAACGGTAATTTTGATACAATGCGTATCAGGATTACCGTCTTTATTTTGCACACCCCAGCCGTCAAAAGGTCTTGATATCAGGGCTTTTTGGCGGCTGTTTCGTTTTCTTCCGTTTGCCGGGTGCAGACGAAAATGCCCGCCTGCTGAGCGCTTTGGCGAATTACGCCCTGCACTCAGCAAACGGGTAATAGGGGGTGTGCATAGATCGGTGCACCCAACAAACGGGAAGAAATATGTTATTAACTTTACTTGATTGGCAATGCATCAAAAATGTTTTAAGCTGCACATTGTAGAAATTTCCAAGTGTCATATGATAGTTTTCTATAAGTACGTATAATAGAAGACGTCATACTCCGTGATGAGGCTGTTGAACATTGCAAGGCTGCAACTATAGGGATTAAGATCTAACAATCAGCGGTATCCTTGCACAATAAAAAACAATTGCTAAAAGTTTAGGCCTAAATTATAATAAATACATTCAGAGAGTGCTGATATATTGCGTTGAACATGAGGTGAAAGTATGGGCACACAAAATGATATTCAGCAAATGATTGGAGCAAAAATTAGATTTTATAGAAAAGAGAACAAAATCACTCTCCAACAACTTGGATACAGGATATCCAAAAGCAAGGCGACAGTATCAAAGTATGAAAGCGGCGAGGTGTGCCCCGATGTCGCCACGCTTCTTGCAATTTCAAAGTCCTTGAATATTCACATCTATCAGCTTCTGCAATCGGTAGCAGACTGCGAATACGATGAATCTCCTGTTGCCGTGAATGCGGAGCAGTCGCCGTTTGGCACCTGCAGCGATCTTTTCATTTACTATTATGACGGACGCTATAAGCGCATTCGCTGCGGAAACATATATATTGCCGGCGGCTCAGAGAACGAACACAACTGTTCAAAAGTTTTGCTTAACATGAATATAGGGGAAAACACCAGCAGTATAGGGGTGGAGTATCTGACGTCAGGAACAATGAAGTCTTATGATCTTTTTACTGTGTTTTCTTTCGAGCAGATAAACGGAGTGGGAAATGCATATATGTATGTTTATAACCCTTTTGGCAGTTCTCCGATAGTGACAGGAATACTAACCTGCGTATGCAAAAGCCCCATCGCCCCAGGTGCGCTTAAAATCATAATCTCAAAGAATAAGCTTGATAATCCGTATGACCATCTGCCCCTTATGAAATTGTCACAGAATGAGATAGACCATTTTCGTAAGACCAGTTTGCTGACCATAGACAACAGAGCGTAAATTTTGTTTCATAAAATTATAACAAAGCTTCGCTTTCGGCAAAGACAATTTGATTAACTGTCAACAAAAGCACAAATGTACACTCCCAGTGTACATTTGTGCTAATTTTGTATCGCAGTATGAAATTTTGCCTGCTTGATAACAAATTCTTCTTTCTGTATTATTAATTTCAGAGGCAGCTGCTCAGAAAGGAGAATTGTATGGAAAACTATTCAAGAATCAGACTTCCCGGCTCAGGGTATGAGCTAATGAAATTCCCGCCGGAGCGAGCGAAGATTATTAAAGACATAGCGGACACAGAGATAAAAGACGGCAAATGGGAGTTCGCCAAGGCAATACCAATAGACCTGAATGATGATTATTTTTGGGCTTATTGGCTGACAAAGACTCAGAACGCTATCAAAAGGCCCCTTGAGGGCAATGCTGGTCTGGAGGAGTTTTTTAAAAAGAGAAAAGATACCGAATATGTCCTTAACGGCGGATGCAAAGGTAATGCCGTGACACTCAGCGCCGTGGGCGATCTCATGTGCACGGAGGGAATCGACGCTTCAAAAGACACATTATATGAAAACGTGGAGGATGAGATTTTCGGCGCGGATATACGCTTTGCGAATCTTGAATCCACCTTTGCACCCGGAGATATCAAAGGAATCTCGTTCAACTCAGGGGAAGGGCCCAAAATCAATCTGACCTTGGATCAATATAAGTCTCTGGTCGATTACAAAGGGAAAAAATATGATATCGTACAGCTTGCGAACAACCATATTGTTGACGAAGGCGAAGCTGGCGTCGCCGCAACGCTCAGACAACTTGACAAAGACGGAATAGTTCAGACTGGTGTCAATCTTTCTCCCGCCGATTCCGACAAGGCAACGATAACCCACTTTGGAGGACTCAAAATCGGCTGGATAGCGCACACCTTTTTCGTGAATTTCAGACCGCTGCCCGAGAACAAACCCTGGATCGTAAATATAACCCCGTTTTACGTTGAAAAAAATCCTGATCTGTCACAGATTATGAGACAGATAGAGTATTGTAAAGCACAGAAGTGCGAGATAATAATAGCTTCTATGCACTGGGGACTTGAATTTGAAGCGTATCCTCACCCCCAGCAGCGGGAGTGGGCACAGCGTTTGGCTGATGCCGGCGCAGATATTATCCTCGGGCATCATCCTCATGTGATGCAGTTTTCCGAAATACTGCATCCTGCAGACAGACCTGACAAAGATGTGCCGGTGATATACAGCCTTGGAAATCTTACGCCGATATTCTCAGGCCCCGAGACAGCGATGAGTTTGATCTCATCATTTAAGATCCAACGCGGTGAAAAACCAAAGGTTACCGGCCTTTCTTTGACGCCCGTGGCTATGGTTGATTCTGACATTAGGGGCAGGCTGCTGGTTAAGCTCAGCGAGCTTAGTAACTTTGCTGATGGCGCTGCCGATCCACAGATGAAAGAATACATAAAAAAAGCGTCGAATTATGCAGATCTAATATTAGGTACCGGCTGGCGCCAGTGAAGATAGCCGGACAGGATATGCAATTAAATAAAAAAGGAGATTATTATGAATAAACTGGCTGTCATAGTTATTCCGGCTTATCTCATAGCTATACTTCTTGCCATGATACTCGTTGGCAGAAAATCCAAGAGCTACAAAGACTATGCGCTGGCAGGAGCGGCTCTCCCATGGTGGGTGTCCGCCGCATCGATAATAGCAGCAATAGTTGGCGGAGCAACTCTCGTGGGATATGTAGGAACATATTATCAGTTTGGTTTTCAATGGGGCTGGATGGGAATAGCGCTTCTGGCGGGAATGCTCTTTATGGGGATGTTTGCAGCCAGCAGAGTCAGGAGACTTGGAAAATATACGGTTTCAGATATTCTCTCCAGTCGTTATGGAGCCTCTGCCCGCACAATCGCAGCATTTATCATCGTAGTAGGAGACTTTGCCACCTTCTGCGCAATGATATCTTCGTTCCACCTTGTCCTTACAAGCTATATAGGACTGAACACTGAAATGTCGCTTATATTGACTGTGCTTGTCTTTATGATTGCCACACTGTTCGGTGGCTTTAAAGGGCTTGCATGGACGGACGTTGTGCAAACGATCCTTATTCTGGGCGGCGTTGTTGTAACGGCGATATTCGCATTTAACGCCGCGGGAGGAGCTAAGGGGATGGCAACTCTTGGTCAGGATATGCTCAGCCCGTTTGCCGAAAACAAACCATGGCTTATCATGGCGGGTACTGTGCTGTCCGCCACCCTTATGTTGACAGTAAGCCAGTCTCTTGTCATACAAAAGCTGAACGCCTGCAAATCGCCGCGCCAGGCCAAGGCTGCGGTTCTTGTAGACGCCATAATTATTACCCTCTTGATAATCTTCGGCGTGGGAACAATGGGTGTTGCCGCAAAAGTTATTTTTGGAGGAGATCTTCAGTCCGACACAGTACTCACAACGCTACTTAACTATATGCCTCAGGGCATTGCCGCATTGTATGCCGCCGCAATCGTAGCCGCAGTTTTGACTTCTGCCAATGCAATGCTTATGTCCAGCGGCATGAGCTTTACGCTTGATATAGTTAAAGCTAGCTCCAAGAAAGAGATGGATGACAAGTCACTGCTTCGCACCAACAGAATCTTCATAGTTTGCGCGTGTATTTTGGGATACTTGCTTGTAAAGCTTCAGCCCAGCGTTATCAAGTGGATCATGCTTATGTACACGGTGCAAAGCTGCCTGTTCATACCGATGTATTCCGGTCTGCTATTCAAAAAAGCGTCGTCGCTGGGCGCAATTTTGTCTCTTGTACTGTCAGGTTTAGCTGTCGCCGTATGGGAAATACTAGGTTCTCCCTTTAACATCCATTCTGTGTTTATCGCCCTGATTATGGGAGCGCTTGGCATGGTTATCGGATCTGCTTTGGATAAACATAAGAGCACAGATGAACAGCTTGCTATTGTTGACACATTCAAGGCAAGCGACAGGGAATACGAGACTATGAAAGGAGAGCAAAATACATGAACATCCTTAAGGGACGTGTTATAGACGGCAACGGAGGAAAGCCGATAGAAAAGGGCATAGTTGCAGTGGACGGCAGCAAGATAGTCTATGTCGGCGAGGAAGCTGGTTATGCGGTTTCACCGGAGGACAGAGTTTTTGATTTCTCCGGCAATACGATAATGCCCGGCTTTATTGAGCAGCACACCCATTTTGGCTTTGGAACAGTCAATCTTATGAATCTGTACACACATGATGATGTACAAAAAGGCATACTTTCTGCCAGAGAACTGGCGGTGTTTTTGAATTCTGGATTCACTTCAGTGCGTGAATGCGGTGGCCTTGCCACAAGTTTTGTGGAGCCAATCGCCAACGGCGTCATAAAAGGCCCACGCCTGTTTCCCGCAGGAAAATTTCTTACACAGACAGGGGGACACGCCGATGTTGTGCAGACAATGCCGGTGGAATTCACTAATATACGGGTGTCACACACAAGGATTGTTGATGGCAGAGATGATTGCAGAAAAGCAGCTCGCGAGCAGTTTAGGAGCGGGGCAAAGTTTTTGAAAATAATGACTACCGGCGGCATAACCACGGAGGGCGATGGAAATAAAGAAAGCCAATTCAGCCCTGAGGAGATATCAGTTTTTGTCGAAGAAGCTGAAATGCACGATACCTATGTTTCTGCTCACGCTGAAGGCACGCAGGGCATAAAAAATGCTCTTAAATGCGGAGTTAAATCCATAGAGCATGGTATGTTTATGGACGATGAATGTATTGAGCTGATGGTAAAAAACGAAGCGTGGCTAATACCCACGTTTACCATTATCGATACATATCTGCGCAAACTTGATAAACTCGCGCCGCGAGTACGGGAGAAAGTACTTGCATCCAGCGATGCACACAAGGAGTCCGTTAGAAGGTGTTACGAGGCGGGCGTGAAGATCGGCTTTGGTTCCGATCTTACTGACGACAAGGAAATTTGTCCTTTCGGAATTAACGGAAGGGAATTTGAATTGCTCACGAAAATCGGCATGACGCCCATGGAGGCAATTACGGCAGGTACAAAGACCGGCGCTGAAATTACCAAAATGAGCGATAAGGTTGGAACGCTTGAAGTAGGCAAGCTTGCTGACATCACGGTTTGCCGGGGAGACCCCATAACCGATATCAAGATACTTTCGGAACCGGACAACATAATGTTTGTTATGCTTGATGGGGATGTTATGAAATACCCTGCGGAGAACATCCGGTGTGGGCTTATTTAATCTGAACCGGATCGGGGTCAGTTTAAAGTACAGACAACTTAGCCTGCCGAAACCGACACAAGTTCTTGCGCAAATAATATCACAATAAAGTACACAGCGCTGCATAGAAAAGTTGATACAATAACACCCTTAGCCAATTTTGTATCAAAAATAGAGTTAGTCTAGCCTAAACACATAAGAACGGCAATTTTGATAATCAATGTATCAAAATTGCCGTTCTTACTTTGCACATACCCGCCCCAAAAAAAGACTCTGGGTTTAAGGGGTTTTTGTCGGCTGCGTTGTCTTCCGCGTCCCCGTTGGAGTAGAATGACCGCATAACGCCGACGATAATTGACCCACGAGAATAAGGCGGCTATCATTCTGTAAGAACCTGAACGGAGGTGCCGCAATGCTGAGGAGCGGGACAATAATGAACATCCGCCAGAAGGCACAGGCGGGTATAAGCGCATACTCCATCGGCAAGGAAATGGGACTAAGCAAGAACTCCGCCCGCAAGCACATAGCCCGGCCAATCGGTGTGCCGCTGAGGACAGTGGTACCGTCAAAACATGATGAGTATAAGCCGTACCTTATCGTACGCTCGTCCCATTCAACGTTCTGCCATTGTAGACCGAGAACTTCCCCGCGCCGCATACCCATGACAAGGCCGAGCATAACAGGGATAAACAATTCTTTATCTTCGCAATACTTCAAAAGCGCCTGGGCCTGAACCGGCGTAAGTGTAACGGCTTCATAACTATCGACTGTTGGAGCAAATACGAGATCAGCCGGATTGCGTACAATGAGCTGCTGTTTTACTGCGTAACCAAGAGCGCGGTGCAGATTGTTATGTACATATCGAATTGAAGTATCACCAAGACCGGCAGCGGACAAAGAAGCATACAGCTTTTGAATATCGTTTGGCTTAAGGCGGTTTAGCTGAATTTCACCAATGTATGGGAGTATATGCCTTTCAATATTTACACGGTAACCGTTAATTGTGTTTTGCTTCAAGCGGGGAACACAATATGTATCAAGCCAGTAGGGCATTACAATGCGCTTGAAGCCGAGCGTGATAAGCGGCTGCACAAGAGCAGGGAACTGGACGCTTTTATGGCAATGCTGGCCAAGCAGCCATTAGTGGTAAGCGAATGGGATGAGAGACTGTGGGTAACGCTGCTGGACAGAGCCACAGTATACCGGGATGGACGGATTGCATTTCGGGTTAAGAGCGGGAAGGAGATAACGGCGTAAGATTAAGCTATTAAAGTAAACGCAGTGTTAGGCAGTGACATCTTTCAAAAAACGGCTCCGGCGGTCAGGAAGGGAAAAACCGACGGAGCCTTGGCGCGTTGCGAGGGGGGTCGCTGCGCCGGGAGATATATCAGTAGCTTATCTGCCGGAGCATAATGCCCTGGCCGCCGAGGATGGTTTTGTATTGACTGCCGCATTTTGGGCACTTGCCGCTATTTTGCATGACGTTATACTGCGCATTGCAGTCGTCGCAGATTGCCTCGCCGGGTATTATGTGCAGATCAAGCTTTGAGCCGACCATGACCGGGTACTGCTCCGCCACATAGTCATAGTAGTCCTCAAACACCTGTGGCAGTACGCCTGTCAGTTCACCAACATCCAGCGAGACTACACAGATATGGTTGATGTTGTTTTCCTTGGCGAAGGCAGTCACCGTTTTGGCGGTTTCATAGAGAAGCCCTATCTCATGCATTGCTCTTTGCCTGAGCCGCCATGCGTTCGGCCATTAACTTCTTGCGGCGCTCGACTTCTATTCCCACGTCGCGCATAGTCAACACTTGCTCGTGCTCTGGTATGCGCGGCTATCAGCTGGAAATCGGCTATGGTTCAAGTAAGTTTGCGGTAATGGGAATGACCATGAATGCCGCGAATGAGAATGGAGGAAACGGGATCCGCGTCAACTGTTATTCGCCCGGCTGGGTTGATACAGGTATGCTTGACGCCATACTTAATCAGTACGAAAAGGAAACAGGAAAGAAGACGTCCAAAAGTGAGCTGCGAAACGGTACGATGGGCAGGCCGAGCACGGCGGAAGAAATGGCTAATGTAATATGTTTTTTACTGTCAGATGAAGCCAGCTATGTAAACGGGGCCAACTTCGTATGCGACGGAGGAAAGACAATAGGATGAAAGAGAAAAAAGCTGACTGAGAAATTTGTGATGAGCAGCACCCGGCCTTCGGCGGCGTTATCGCTTCCTTCTGTTTGCCGGGGGCAAAAGAAAAAGCCCTCTCCAGCCGGAAAATGGCTGAAAAGGACGCAGAAACAGGGCTTCCGTGGTCAATTACTGACTTCGGAAGCTCTTTTTTTCTTTGCGGTTTTTTCGGCGCTGTCGTTTAAGCCGGGTGACTACTTACCATCTAAGGACGGCTGCGGAGGGATAATTAAATTGTATGGCAAAATTAAACGGTTGTTTACCCATGTTGACAGTAGCGTTTACTGACGCATTCTGCGCACCGTGGAGTCGCCGTACATATCTCGGCATAACCTTTGGCGCAGTAGCTCCATATCAGGTTACGACAATGGCCTGATGGACGTTTTGAACGATAATATCAGCAGGGCGGCCAGCTGCGCGGCGGAAATTTATAAAGCAAAAAGCGAGGTAACATTCACACCCGTGGCGAAAGTAACATATAACACGCCTGAGCTTGCGGGAATAGCCAGAAATTCGGTTGAAAAGATGTTTGGCAGCCAGGCGCTTGCAGAATTTAAGGAGCAGGCGGCAAGCGAAGACTTCTCCGACTATTGCATGGTTAAGCCCTGCGCATTCGCGTTGGTTGGCTGCGGCAGCAAGGCTAAAAATTGCGTTTTTCAGCATCACAGCTCAAAATTTGTGATAGACGAAGATGCCTTGCCGATTGGCGCGGCGTTATACGCGCAGTTTGCGATGGATTATCTTAACAGAAATAATTTGTGATATTTGAGTAATAAAATCCTTGGAACCGATGAGGCTCCAAGGATTTTATTACTGCTGCTGCACAGAAGCGCGAAGGCAAAGCGGGGTCCCTCATGGTTTTTTCACTATCACGGAAATGCCGTTTGGTATCACCGCGACGGTTTCCCTGCCCCATTTGCGGGCGGTTTCCATGGCCTGGGCGATAGTAGGGGAGTAGGTCATCTTCATGTCTTCTATCACGCCCCGCAATTCCGGGCGGGTGACAAAGATCACCCGGTGCTTCATAAGTATTCTGGCCAGAATCTGACTTTCCCACTGGTCGGGAACGGTCTTGTCCCAGGGCGTGCTCATCTGCTGCGCGTACAGGGCCGCGGGGCTTTCGCAAAGGCGAAGCGCGTCATAAAAGCCATCGCCGCCGTGTCCGTCGGCACATTCGGCGCACATAATAATCACGCCCTCCGGGTTGCAGGCGGCTTCCGCGGCGGTCAGGCCTTTGACGCACTGATATATGTTCTGGTCAAGAGGAGCGCCGCCGTTTGATGTAATCACAATGTCCGACCCGTGGGCTGTTACCTGACAGTATTCCATCAAAAACCGGCAGCCCGCGCTGTGGGCTTCGATACAATCCCCGGCAAACGCGGCAACAATATTTTTGCTCTCATCAAGCACCACGTTCACAATAAAGGCCAGTCCGGCCATTCTGGCGGCAGCGGTCATGTCGGCGTTTATGGGATTGCCGTCCAGAATGCCAGTGCGGGAAAAGGGACTGTCGATAAACCGACTGCAATGATTGCCCAGCACGGTAAAGCGGCCGCATATACCTGGCAGCACACTTTTGCGCCCGCCGGAAAATCCGGCGAAAAAGTGGGGCTCCACAAAGCCCTCCGCGATAAGAAGCTGGGCCCGGGCCGCGACCTTGTCTATCACCAGCGGAGCGCCGGAGGGCAAAACGCCAATTTCAACGTTTGCGTCGGCGTTCCGGCAATCGTGCACCACAATGTGGCACTCGCTCATCAGCTCCGGCCCCAGCTTGCGCTTGAGCTCGTCGGTGCTGGTCAATCGGTGAAAGCCAGTGGCCACCAGAAGGGTTATCTTTATGTCGGGACTGCCCTTTTTCAGCTGACTTATCATTTCCGGCAGTATATCCCTGCTGGGAACAGGGCGGGTGTGATCGGAAATGATGATTACGCAGTCTTTTTTCCCCTCGGCAAGCTCACTCAGGGGCGGGGAGCCGATGGGGGCGGCCATGGCCTTGCGAACGATCTCGGCGCCGCTGCCATTGGCGCGCAGCTTGTCCACTGCCGATATCAGCAGCTCGTCACAGCGGCCGTTATACTCCAGAAAACCGTTTCCATAGGGAATATTCACAGGGCTCATCCTTCCATAAGCTTATTTATAAGCTCCTCAGTCTGTGCAGACCTTGCCGGGGTTTAGAATACCGTTGGGGTCAAACACGAGCTTTATCTGGGCCATCAGCTCATAGGCCGTGTCGCCGGCGGATTGACGCAGGTATTTTTTCTT
>CAZLIJ010000011.1:10586-15833 GCA_964559305.1 uncultured Oscillospiraceae bacterium
AGCCGCAGAAATTTTTCTTTATCGTCCTCATTGAGACAGGAGTATATATGCAGATTGCCGTCCCCCGCGTGACCGAAATTGCGCACGGTCAGGCCCAGCTCGTCGCCGGTACGGCGCACAAAGCCCAGAAAATCCGCTATCTTGTCCACCGGCACCACCACGTCCAGCTCGTCCATAAACTTGGTGTCGGCCTCAATTGCGGTCAGAAAGGCGCTTCTGGCTGCCCAAACCTCTTTTTTTAGGGTGGGAGTATCCACCACAAGTGTGTCTATTGCGCCGCTCTCCTCAGCAAGAGCGCCCAGACTTTCCATCTTCATGTAAAGCTCATCCTCGGTGGAGCCCACAAAGGTCACGAGAATGGACGCCTCCACCCGCTTGCCGTTCACTTCGGTGGGGAATATCTTTTTGCCGGAGAAGGCGGAGGAGGATTCCACAATGTCCCGGCCCATAAACTCTATGGACTGGGGGTCCAGATTGGCCTGCTTTATTTTTGGCACGGCGGCGATACACCGGCCCAGATCCTCAAAGGGCAGGATAAGGCTCACGTCCATGGCGGGCTTGGCCACCAGCTTCAAGGTGAGCTCGGTTATAATGCCCAGAGTGCCCTCTGAGCCTATCATAAGGTGCAGAAGGCTATACCCGGAGCTGGTTTTGCACACGGTCTTGCCCAGCTCCATGATCTCGCCGGAGGGCAGTACCACCGTCATGGCCAGCACATAGTCTCTTGTCACGCCGTACTTCACCGCCCGCATACCGCCGGCGTTGGTGGATACGTTGCCGCCCAGCGTAGCGGTCTTTTCGCCGGGGTCCGGGGGATACATCAGCCCGTGGTTCAGCGCGTCGGCGGCCAAATCCTTCAAAAGCACGCCCACCTGTACCCGCACGGCCATGTTGTCCATGTCGTAGCCGATTATTTTGTTCATACGCGCCGTGCATATAACCACGCCTCCGTAAAGAGGCACCGCGCCGCCCACAAGGCCGGTGCCAGCGCCCCTGGGCGTCACGGGGATAAGGTTTTCACTGCACAGCTTCATGATGGCGGACACCTGGTCGGTGCTCTCCACCTCACAGACGCACTCCGGATAATACTTGCCGTAAAGGGGCATTTCGTCGTGGCTGAAATCATCACGGACGTTTTCCCCGGCCTGAAAACGCTTTTCGCCCACGATAGCTTTCAGCTTCCCGGCTATCTCGGGTGTGATCTTGTTATATTTCAATGTCATACCTCCGCAGAATCGATATAATTATCTTGCCATAAATGCCTGAGTGACCGCCCATATTGCCGCTGCAATAAACAGCACTCAGCAAAAAAGCCTACAAATATAATATTACACATTTTAATATTCAGCGCAAGAAAAAAAGCGTTAATCTTTATAAGCTGACAGTAATGTTTAATGTTATAGCCCGAAACTGCGGGCTTCTGCCATAGCCGCGGCGGAAAAACTCACGCTGCGCTCCGCCGGGGGCTCATCAGGCAAGCCGAACAGCTTTCTTTTGATTGACTTTGTTATCCAATTGCACTATGATAATTACAACAATTCAGTTGTAAAAACAACGGAAAGAAAAAAATATGAGAGAATATATTGATGTAATGAAAAGAGCCTCCTTTTTCAGCGGCATTGACGAGGCGGAGATCGAATCCATGCTGAACTGCCTTGGTGCAAGGGAGGAAAAATTCAAAAAAAACGACTATGTGCTGCGTGTGGGCGATTCGCCGGAATCGGTGGGAATGCTGCTTTCAGGCAGCGTTCTTGTGATACAGGAGGACTACTGGGGAAACCGCAACATCCGCACCAGCATAGCTCCCGGACAGGTGTTTGCGGAGTCTTTCGCCTGCATCCCGGGGGCTGTTATGGACGTGAGCGTGGCAGCGGATAAGGACAGCGTCATTATGTGGCTGAATGTCGGGCGTATACTGCACACCTGCCCCACCGCCTGCGCCCATCACAGCCGCATGATACGCAATCTTCTTTCTGACCTGGCGGAAAACAACCTGCGCTCAAACGAAAAGCTGACACACATCTGCAAACGCACTACCCGTGAAAAGCTGCTTTCCTATCTTTCGGCGGAAGCCCGCCGGCAGGGAAAACCGGAGTTTTCAATCCCCTTCAACCGGCAGCAGCTGGCCGACTATCTCTCTGTTGAGAGGAGCGCCATGTCAGCGGAATTGTCCAGAATGCAGCAGGACGGCCTAATTAAGCTTGATAAAAACCGATTCGTTTTGAACTAAGCCCGCCTGTAAGCTCACAGGCTATTTCCCGCGCGATCTTCCGGCATTAACAAAAAATCCTTGAAACCTTATGGTTTCAAGGATTTTTTGCTTCGGGTCTGTGAGGGGCGTCTTCAACTATCGGTTTTGCCTTGGCTTTTGTCTTTTTTGCCTTGCCCTGCAGCTCCGGCACAGGGGGCAGGTCGTTGCGGGGCTGGGTGTGGGTCCGTTCGGGTCGGGCCATGCCTTGCTTTGCCATTTATGTCACCTCGCGCATAGTTTTCCCCTCCGGCTTAAAATAATACCGTGAATGTTTGGATAGAATTAAGTGGAGCGTTTGAATGGCGGCGCGGTTTTTGCACCGCTGCTTAAAACCGCAGACGAATGCCGGTAAAATTTGTTGAAAACGGATATGGACATTAGTTAAAATTTTTGATATATTTTTGCCGCAAAAAAGTGGAATTTACTAAGGAGACAAAAAATGCCAGATTACATTATTGCCACGTCCTCCACCGCGGATCTTCAAAGACCCTATCTGGACGAACACAATGTGCCGTTTGTCAGCTATTCATATACTGTGGACAGCGAGCTGTTCCAGGACGACTGCCGGGACGAGAGCAGGGAGGCCGTGTACAAAGGGATGCGCGCCGGGGACAAGCTCAGGACCTCAATGATAAACGAATTTATCTATTACGATTTTTTCAAATCCATATTGGAAACCGGCAAAGATCTAATCTATCTTGATATGTCAAAAGAGATGTCCGTGTCCTTTGCCAACGCCAACAAGGCCGCGGATATGATACGCCGGGATTTTACGGAGAGAAAACTGTACGTCATGGACACGCTGTGCATTTCCGGCGGGCTGGGGCTGCTGGTGGAAAACATGGTCAGCCGCATGGAGCAGGTCATAGCCTGGGGCGAGAGCAGCAAGCTGAAGATAGCCCACAGGTTCACTGTGGACGATCTAAACTATCTGAAAGCCGGCGGCAGAGTTTCAAACGCCTCGGCTCTTGTGGGCTCGCTTTTGTCTGTAAAGCCGGTGCTGTATGTGCCAGATGGGGGCACCCTTGACGTGGCAAAAAAGGTGCGCGGCCGCAAGTCGGCCCTGAACACCATAGTGGCGGGCGTGAAAAACGACCTTGCCCGCATCGACCCTGCCGGTGTGGAGATACACATTCTGCAGGCGGACTGCGTGCAGGACGCGGAATATGTCCGGGACGAGATACGCCGGGCCTATCCCATGGTGGGAGAGATTAAAATTTCCGCGCTGGGCGTGG
The DNA here is from genome assembly GCA_964559305.1 of uncultured Oscillospiraceae bacterium. Classification (GTDB taxonomy): domain Bacteria; phylum Bacillota; class Clostridia; order Oscillospirales; family Oscillospiraceae; genus UBA2922. The sequence goes on from CAZLIJ010000011.1 coordinate 14,073, forward strand.
TCATCGGCGCCCACTGCGGGCCGGGCCTGCTGACGGTGTTTTATCTTTGCGACGGCCGCAGGGCGTAACTTAAAAAAGCATATTAAAAGCCCGCGGTATCGGGAATTCACCGATACCGCGGGCTTTTCGCGTCAGGTTTTTGCGCCGGTCAGTTTGCCGTACTCCTGACCCATTTCGATGGGCTTATAGTCACTGCCGGACTTATCCAGCGGCGCTGACATCTCAAAGCCCGCGCCTTTCTGGAATATCATCACGAAATCAGAGCCTCCGAAAAGGAAATAGCCCAGCTCATCGCCCTTTTTCACTCTCTGGCCCACCTTCACGCTGTCCTCAAAATTGACCGAGGAGACCTGGGACATGCCTATGGGCAGCAGCGCCGCCAGCCCGTATTGCTCCGTGTCCACGATAACGCAGGCCCGGGTCTCTATCATCTGCCAGCCGGGCAGACCGGCGTTGAGAACGTAAAGCCCGCTGTCCTTGTCCCAGCTGACCCAGCCGCCCACGGCGTCGTCCTGGGGAATGACGGTAATTTCCTTTATAACTCCGCCCACGGGAAAGTGATACCGGTGGTAATTGTGCACATCAAGGAAGGTGTGGGTCATGGTGCCGCCGGCAAATTCGTTTTTGTATTTGCTGTCAGGGCCGATTAGATCGGCGATGGAATTAAACTCCCGGGATTTTATGACCAGCTCGTTCTCCTTTTGCACGATCATGGAATCATTGTCGATGCTCCACACGCCCTGGGGCTCGGAATCCGCGGGGGACACCACCACGGACGAGTCGGTTTCCTGGGCTATGGGGCGCTTGGAGGGGGAGCTGAGCCGACGGGCAAAAAAGTCGTTGAAGCTTTTCCAGTTGGAAGGGGATTCGTACAGGTCGGCCTTCAGACCGAACTGCTCGTCGTTATACAAAAGATCATAGTATTCATTGTTCCAGGAGCGGTCAGTGCTAAGATATTCGCCCCACTCTTTGGTGAATTTTATCAGCCAGCTGCGATAGGGCTCGGCGTACTGGAGGGAGTTATTGTAAAGGCCCTTGCCGTCCAGTTCCTCAAGGGGTATATCGTTGATAAAATAAAAATAGTTCAGGCTCTGGTCTATCTTGGTGTAAAGGCTGTCGGAATCCACCTTTTTGGAGATATTCCAGGGCATGGCCTTTGCTGCCCAATCCACATAGTCGTAGTATTCCTCAAGGGTCTGGGCGGGGTTTGTGTTTTTGTCAGGGTTTATTTCTTTGGCCTTGTCGATGGATTTTTGCAGCATGGATTTGACGTCCGGGTTATTATCGAGAATAGATATGAGCTCCTGAGTGATGCTTTCCCGGGCGGCTGAGGTTTCCGGGGTGGGGGCGGTGGACGGCGCGCCGCCGCAGGCGGAAAGCGTAAGCGACAAAGCAAGCACCGCGGCCACAAGCGTCCTGCTGAAAGTTTTGTTCATTTCATCCTCCTAAAAGCAAGATAAGATTTGCCCCCCGGCGCAGGGGGAACCAGATTAAATTAGTATTTGCAGATTTCCGGTTTTTTAGTACCAGCCCTGTTATCTTGCGGCGAAAATTACCGGCGGCGCTGGTTTTTCGCCGCCGCGTGTGATATATTTTGCTTGAATATTGCGGCGGAGAGCCGGAGCCGGTGGCAAAGTCCGTTTGCAGATATATAAAACCGGCGGGAGGAAAAAATGGACAGGGTTGCAGATTCGCTGAAGGACAAAATAATGACCGCGGACGAGGCCGCGCTTTTTATAAAAAGCGGCATGACGCTGGGGA
>CAZLIJ010000012.1:0-5755 GCA_964559305.1 uncultured Oscillospiraceae bacterium
AATTTAAGCACCCGGCTGACGTCGGGGACTTTGTCCTTCCATTTGCGTATGCCGTCCTTTTCATAAAGCTGCCCGTTTTTTTCAAAGGGCAGGGGGCCGAAGGGCGGCTTGTCGGGAGCAAAGCGGCGGGGTATGTGCCGGGCCACGGCATTGGACAATAGTCCGATGACCCCCAGATATACCGCGCTATACAGTGGCTTTTTCAGTCTGGTATCCATCTTCATCCTCACCCGGATATGCCTCCATCAGCTTCCCGCAGACCTCCTCGGCGGAGTTTTCCCGCCGGACGAGCCTTTCGGACATCATTTTGCGTCTTCTGCCGTCTTTGAGAAGCTCCGCGCACAGCTCTGCCAGCTCCTCCGGCGTGTCGGCGGTCACAGCGCCGCCCCTGCGGCAGAAAAGCCGCATATTGTAGCTTTCGCAGCTGGCCACCGTGTCCACCAGCACCATGGGCAGCCCCTTCACGGCAGCTTCCGAGGTGCTTATGCCGCCGGGCTTTGTTATAAAGATATCCGCGCTGTCCATCAGCAGGGAAACGTCCTCCGTATAGCCGATGATGCGCACATTTTCCCGCCCCGCGGCGGCTTTTTTCAGCTTTTTTTCAAGAGAGTCGTTGGTGCCGCATATAACCGTGAGATAAGCGTCTTGGGGTATGGCGTCAGCCAAAAGCTCTGTCAGCTTTGCTATGGGGCCGCAGCCCATGCTGCCGAACATCATCAGCGCGTGCCGGGCCTTTGCCGGCAGCCCCAGAGCGCGCCGGGCCTGGGGGCCGGGTATGCGGGAATAAAACTCCCGCCGCACCGGCACACCGTGGATACACACCAGCTTTTCAGCCGGCACGCCCGCGTCGATAAAGTCCCCGGCTATACCCTCATCGGGGACAAAATACCAGTCCAGCCGGCTGTCCTCAGTCATTGGGCTGCAGGTATAATCCGTGGCGATATTGCAGGTCTGCACCGACATATCCGGGTATCTGTCCATGGTTTCGGTCACTATCAGCGAGGATATCACATGGGGACAGATAAGGCAGTCGTAGCCCCCCGCCTCTACAAAGGCGTGAAGCTTTTCCGCGCCCAGCGCCACTATCCTGCGCACGGGCGAATTTTCCTCAAAGGACATGGGGCGGGTCTCCGCCTTGCGATAGCCCGTCTTGTAGGCTTTGGGCATATGGCGGTACATCCCCACATGGACGCCGCATATTATTTCCGACGCTCCCGACGGCAAAAACGACAGGGCGTCTACTATTTCACAGTTCTGACCCCGGGCCAGCAGCGCTTCCCTGACGGCTGCCGAAACCGAGTTATGGCCCTCTCCCGTATTACAGGTCAGTATCAGAGCATTCATACAGTAACATACACTCCAAACATAAAAACATTAGCGTATAAGACCAGCAGCGTACAGTATAAACTATTACCGCGAAAAATGCAAAACATTGGGAGGCGCGGGGCGTCTTTTGCGGGGTCACATTTGGGCAATAACACTGTCCCCCTGCCGGTAGAGCCGGTGGGAAACACTCAGCACCGTCCGGTTTTTCGCGGCGGCGCCGATGGCGTCCAGCACGGCTTTTTCCGTGCCGGAATCAAGGTTTGCCGTTATCTCGTCCAGCAGCAATATTTCCGGGTCGGCGGCCACCGCCCGGGCGATGGACAGAAGCTGGGCCTGACCCCGGGAAAAAAGCTCCTCCCGGAAAGGCGTATCGTAGCCCTCCGGCAGCTCCATTATCATCTCATCAAGCCCCGCAAGCCTGGCCGCGGCCCTTATTTTTTCCCCGCTCATGCTCTCGTCGAAAAGGCTTATCTGCTCTCCCACCGTACCCGGCACCGGGCGGAAGCTCTGCTCCACATACCCGAACACGCCCCGCTTCTCCCCGTCCGCAATATCGGAGCAGGGCGTTCCGAACACCTTTGCCGTGCCCTTTTGGGGCGCGTACAGCCCCAGCAGCAGCTTCACCACGGTGGACTTGCCCGCCCCGGTACGGCCGGCCAGCGTGACCTTGTCGCCTTTATCCATGCAAAGAGAAAAGTTTTCGAGCACCGGCGTTTCGCCGTCGTAGCTGAAATCCACATCTTTTATTTCCACGGCTGTGCCCCGGGCGGAGGGCGCGGGCATATCCGGCATATGGCGGCAGCTTTCCCCCAGCAGCTCGTCCACCCGCCGCGCACCCGCCGCGGCGGACTGGATATTTTCTATCTCCATGCCTATGCTCTCCAGCGGGGAAAACACCTTGCCCACATAGGCCGTCACTGCCACAGCCGTACCCACGGACATGCCGAAAAGCTCCCGCATACCGCCGCCGGAGGCCGCCAGCACCATCATAAGCGCCGTGACCGCGGCGCCGGTGACGACAACAATGGGTGAATAGACCGAATCGTACAGATTTGATTTTTCCCGGCTGCGATAGCTCTGCTCGATATACTCGCCGTAACGCTCCTCCATATATTTTTCCCTGCCGAAGGCGTGGATGGTGCGGATATTTAAAATGGTTTCCGGCACATGATTGGCCACTCTGGCCATGGCTTTGCGGTTTGAAAGCTGGGAGGAGAGCATCTTTTTGCGAAAGACCCCCGTCATGCGCAGAATAATGGGCGTGACTATCACCAGCAGCAGCCCCAGCCCCAGACTGCGGGTGAACACCACCGCGATTATGCCTATCACCTTGCACCCGTCGGCAAACATACTGATTATGCCCTCGTCAAAAAGCGTTTCCACTGTGTCCACGTCGTTGACGAAGCGGGACACCGTGACGCCCGGGGGATTTTGGGTGAAATAATCCGCCGGCAGCTTTTTAAGCTTTGCGCACATGGCGCTTCGAAGGGCGTGGGTCATCTTCTGCCCGAACACGGTTATGAGAACCGACTGGCCGGAATCGAAGATGCCTGACAAGGCCAGCAGCCCAAAAAACCACACTCCCAGCACTGCCGCCCCGCTGCCGCCAGCCGCCAGAGAGTTTATTATCTTTTCCAGCACCAGCGGCGGCGCCAGGGACAACAGGATGTCGGCGATTATCACCAGTATAAGCCCCGCCGTGAGCACGGGGTTTTTCCTTATAACCGCCCCCAGGGCAAGGCGCATACCCGATGCTTTTTCAATTTTCGTCAAGCTCCCGGCCTCCTTCCGTCTGAGCCCGGTAAAATCGGGCGTACCCGCCGTTTTTTGCCATAAGTTTTTTGTGGTCGGACAGCTCTGCTCCGCCGTTTTCCAGCCATATCACGCCGTCTAGCTCCGGGAAAAGATACAGCCGGTGGGATATGAGCAGCACTGCCCTGTCAGCTGCCAGGCTTTTGATATTTTGGGCTATGGTCCCCTCGGTGGCTTTGTCCACAGAAGCGAAGGGGTCGTCCAGAATAAGCACTCTGCCATCGGCGTAAAGCGCTCTTGCCAGAGCAAGTCTGGCCGCCTGCCCGCCGGATATTTCGGCGCCCTCGCTGCCCACGCTGGTGTTCTCCCCCTGCGGCAGCTCATCGGAAAGGCACACCGCCTTAAGGGCGCTGCCCGCCGGTTTTTCTCCGCCAAGGCGCACATTTTCCGCCGCGTCGGCAGTGAACAGCTCCGGCGCATGGCCCGTGTAGGCTATGGTTTTCGCCCGCTCGAAGGCCGTCATGTCCTTAAGCTCCCTGCCGCAGACCTTCACGCTGCCCTCATAGGGCGTTTCGCCCAGAAATACCCGCCCCAGCGTGGATTTGCCCGCCGCCACCGGCCCGGTGACGCCGATGATCTGCCCGGGCTTTACGGCGAAGCTTAGATCCTTCAGCACCGTCTTTCCGCCGGGATAGGCAAAGCTCAAATCTGTGACTTCGATAGAGCCGGGGGCGGAAAAGTCCATATCCGTGGCTGTGTTTTCCTCCGCGGCGGGCTTCATCATGGGCTTTATCCGCTGCCAGGACACCCTGGCTTTTTGCAAGGCGTTGAAAAGCTTTGCCGCCTTGGAGGACTTCATGGCCATGCGGGTAAAGTAGGACAAAAATGTGGTGAAGGCCGCGATGTTCCACGCCGCCCAGCCGGTGCCCGCCACGTTTTGGCCGCCCAGCCACACGATGAACACCACGCCCGCCATGGATATGACGTTATAGATGGGCTGCATGGTGTTTTCCCACACGTTGGCGGCCACCGCCCGCTTTTCGTAATCGTCCAGCTTTTTTTCGTAGGCCTTGTCCCGGTTTTCCTCCCGGCCATACACCCTGTATGTCAGCGCGTTGGACAACCTGTCCATGGTGGCGTCGTTCAGCGCGCCGGCGCTTTTTTTGTATGCCGCCGCGCTGCGGTACACGGTTTTTTTCAGTCTTTCCGCTATAAAATACGCCGCCGGGGTAAAGGCCGACGCGATGAGCGCCAGCCGCCAGTCATAGTAAAACAGCATGGCAAGATAGGCGATAAGCGCCACGCCGGTATCGAAGACCTCGGTGGTGAATTTGCGCATACCCTCGGCGCAGGCGTCCACATCCGCCACGGCTCTGTTCATGGCCGGGCCCACGCCCTCCCCCTGCAAAGCCTCCCGCGGCGTGTGGACAAGACCGTTATATAATATCCCCCGCATGGTCTTTGAAGTGTCGTTGGCAAAGCGGCGCACATAAAACCGCTTGAGGCAGCGCATAAGCTGCACCAGAATTATTACGCCCAGATACGCCCCCGCAAGGCGCAGCATATCGTAAACGGTGTTCTGCCCCTTCATCACGTCGAAAAGGCACTGCGCCAGCCGCCCTTCAAAATACGGCCCCGCCGTAAGGCCCGCGTTATATATAAGGCCCGACACCGTGACTATGGCCAGCGGCCCTGTTTCCGCGCGGAAATATGAGCCTATCCGGTCCGGGCGCTGTATATCCTGCGCTGTCACGGTTTTCACGGCCTTACTTCCTCCCCGCCGGCAAGCTCCCTTATTATGTCGGGAAAGCCCGCCTTGCTCTCCGCCTTGAATCTTTCATAGAGTATATCCAGAATTCTGGCAAATTCCGCCCCATCCTCCGGGGACAGCTCCCGTGTAAGCCAGGTATAGCAGGCGGTCTCCGCGGCGGCCTTGGAGGTTTTCAGCTTTTCCGCGGCGTCGGTGGCGTAAAGCCTCCTTATCCGCCCGTCAGCCGCGTCGGGCAGGCGTATGATGTAGCCCTTCTGCTCCAGATTCGCAGCCCTGCGGGCGCAGGCGCCCTTGTCTATGCCCAGCACGCCACGCACCCCCGCCTGAGTAATGCCGGGGTTTTTGCGCACCACATGGATAAAATCAAATTCCGACGTACCCACCCCGTCGGCCCGAAGCGTGCGCACCGTGAACTTGCTGACCTCCCGGGCGATCTTGGTTATACGGCGTTTTGTGATGTCCATAAAGTCCCTCCGAAAATAAGATGCAGTATCAACTAATTTGGATGATACTGCATCTTATTATATATGTCAATCCGTACAGCACAAAAAGCGATTTAAGAAAAGTTTAATTTCCTTCCCTTGCAATATTACGGCGGAACATATATTATAGTCCCGCTGAAAAAGAAAACAAAGAAAGGTACTTATGAAAAAATGTCCGGAATAACCGCGCTGGATTTCACTATTCTCGATTTCATACAGGCCCATCTGCGCACTGCCTTCGGCGACGCCGTGATGCCTGTCATCACAGCCCTTGGCAATTCGGGTATCATATGGATACTGCTGGCCCTTGTGCTTTTGTGCATCCCAAAATGCCGTCCCCTGGGTCTGACGGTGGCCGCGGCGCTGGCCGTGGACGTGATACTGTGCAACGGCATAATAAAGCCTCTGGTGGCCCGAATACGGC
>CAZLIJ010000012.1:5765-15746 GCA_964559305.1 uncultured Oscillospiraceae bacterium
CGGCCTTACGACATAAATACCGCCGTCACGCTTATCATATCGGCCCCCACGGATTACTCCTTTCCCTCCGGCCACACGGCGGCGTCCTTTGCCGCGGTGACGGCGCTGGGACTTAAAAAGACAAAATGGTGGATACCGGCTCTGGTGCTGGCGCTGCTGATAGCCTTTTCACGGCTTTATCTATATGTCCACTACCCCTCGGACGTACTGGCCGGCGTGGTCATCGGCGTGCTGGCGGGCTTTGCCGGCAAGTTCATCGCCGACTGGATTATCCGCTGGCGCGAAAAAAGAAAAATGGCTCATTAAAATGTTCTCCCCCCGCGAAACTGCTGTTTTGCGGGGGGAGCTTTATATTTATTTTTAACTGGGGCGCATATCTTGTTTCTTGGAAAAATGAAGGGCTTTTTTTCGGGAATCGAGGTTAATATGCGTCAGATCGTAGTTCTTATTCCGGCCTATGAGCCGGGGGAAAAGCTGGCGGAAACGCTGCTGGAGCTGTCCTTTGCCGGTGTTGACGCCGTTGTGGTGGACGACGGCAGCGGCGCCGACTGGGCCGTACTTTTTTCTCAGGCTTCTAAAATTGCCCATCTCATCACCCATGCGGAAAACCGTGGCAAGGGCGCGGCGCTGAAAACCGGACTTGAATACATCCGGAAAAGCTATCCCGCCGACGCCGTTGTGGTAACGGCGGACGCCGACGGGCAGCACCTGACAGCGGATATACTGTCCACGGCGCGATTTGCCTGTGAAAATCCCGGCGCGCTGACATTGGGCGTGCGGGATTTCGGCGCGGGCACGCCCCTGCGCAGCCGCTTTGGTAATATTATCACCCGCCGGGTGTTCAGCGCCTCCACCGGCGTGAAGGTATCCGACACCCAGACCGGCCTGCGGGCTTTTTCGGCAGATATGATACCGCTGCTGCTCTCAGTGGGCGGGGAGCGCTATGAGTACGAAATGAACGTGCTTCTTGAGTGCGCCGGAAAGCACATCCCCATCCGGGAGATTCCTATCAAGACCGTGTATTTTTCAAATAACTCCGCTTCGCACTTTCATCCCCTGCGGGATTCCTTCCTCATATACCGGGAGCTTTTGAAATTTGCCGCCTCGTCCCTGACGGGCTTTGTTGTGGACTACGGGCTTTACAGCCTGCTTGTCAGCGTCACCGGGTCCCTGGGCGCCATAAGCGCGCCCCTTTCAAATATCTGCGCCCGTATAGTCAGCGCGTCGGTGAATTTCACCCTCAACCGGCAGCTTGTTTTCAAGCACAAGGGGCATTTCTGGCGGGACGCGGCCATGTATTTTGCGCTGGCCGGGTGTATCCTGGCGGGCAACACCCTGCTGCTGGCCTTTCTCGTCAACACACTGGGCTGGAACAAATATCTTGTAAAGATAATCACCGAAATTACCTTCTTCACTATAAGCTGGCTTGTCCAGAAATTTATAATATTCCGCCGGGGGCACAGCATGGCCGGACTGCCGGCCGGGGAAAGGAGCGCGCCGAGCCATGAAAAAGGGCCGTCTCTTTAATTTCATATATGGTTTTTGTCTTGTGGCCTTCACAGCATTTGCCGTGCTGGACACCTTCATAATACCCCGCCGGTATTCCTCTGTCTCCGACGTCCAAACCAGCGCCGAAATCACCGCATCCACTGCCGCGCCGGAGGTCTCCGACAGCGTTAGCTCCGCCGACGGCGGCGTTTCCGTCACCGTCAAGACCTATCGGCAGTACGACACCAACATATATGTGGCCGACGTGGTCCTTGAAAGCGCAGGCAGTCTTAAAACCGCCCTGGCCGACAGCAGCTACGGCAGAAACATCAAGGAAGCCACCTCCGTCACAGCCCAAAACGTGAACGCCGTGCTGGCTGTCAACGGGGACTTTTACGGCGCCCGCAGCTCCGGCTATGTCATAAGAAACGGCGTGCTTTACCGCAGCTCCTCCGCCGGAGAGGAGCAGGAGGATCTTGTGATATCCGCGGCGGGGGATTTCAGCATCATTAAGGAAGGCCAGACCAGCGCCCAGGCACTTTTGGACGGGGGCGCGCAGCAGGTGCTGTCCTTCGGCCCGGGGCTTATCGAAAACGGCGCCGTCACCGTGTCGGAGAGCGACGAGGTGGGCAGGTCGAAAGCAAGCAACCCCCGCACCGCTCTGGGGCAGATAGATTCCCTGCACTATGTCTTTGTTGTGTCCGACGGCAGAACAAACGAGAGCACGGGTCTTTCACTTTATCAGCTGGCCGAGTTCATGCAGAGCTTAGGCGTCCAGACCGCCTATAATCTGGACGGCGGCGGCTCGTCCACCATGTACTATAACGGCTCCGTAATAAATAATCCCACCACCGACGGCAGTACCATAAAAGAGAGGAGCGTGAGCGATATTGTATACATCGGATAAGTCCGCCCTTTCAAAGCCTCTGCGGGGCTACCTGTGGTGGGCGCTGGGCTGCGCCGCATTCAGCGCTGTGTACGAGCATTTCAGCCACGGCGTGTACTCCTGGTACATGGTATTTCTTTTTGCCGTGCCGCTGATATACGGGCTTATACCCTTTTTATTCATCCGCACCGCGCTCTCCCGGCGCTCTCCCGGCGCTGCTCCCCGGCGGCTGTACCGCTGGTCGGCAGCCACCCTGACCGTGGGCTGCTGTTTTCAGGGCGCGCTGGAGATATACGGTACCGGCTCGGGCCTTGTGAAGTTCTACCCCATAGCCGCCGGGGCGCTGCTTATGGCGGCGGGGGCGGTCGGCGCGGCGGAAGCGGCCCGGCGAAAGCGTCTTGAAAACGAAGAATGAATAAGGTGAAAAGCCGTAGGCTTTTCACCTTATTTTTTACCCCTCCAGAATGGTCACGAACTTCACTGAATAGAGGTCGCACATGGTCTTTGTGCGGGAGGGCGCGTCGCTTAATACAAAATAATTTACGCCCACCTCTGAAATGACGCCGGTCTTATCAACGTACTGACTCACGCCGATGACGAATTCCGCCCTGACGCTTTTGCCGATGTTGCTTTTGAGATAATAGGGTATGTAGCCCGGCTCCATCACCGGCGGCTCGGCTATGGATTCGCCCACAGGGGCGGGGTCTGCCCGGGGCGTGGTGTCCACCACTCTGTTTCCCATCCAGCTTATACTGTTGCTCACCATTGACCTCCTCCTTCATGTCCGGGCATAAAGCTCGGTAGGGTTGAAAAAGCAGTGCTGATTCACTCTTGTGAACCAGTATCCCGAGCCGTTATAGGGGAACTGCTGGGGGCATTGGGGCGAAAACGGGTTCATGAACCACAGACATTGTGACCCCACGCCGGAAAGAATTCCGCCGCCCAGCGCCCAGTCGGCTATTTCGTAATGTATATTTTCTGGCGTCTGCGTCCACACGTTCTGGGGATTTCTTGTGCCGGATATGGTGGATTTGCAGCAGGAAAACTGGCAAAACTGCTCGATGACCCGTCGTATATTTCCCTGACACACCCGTTGGTATTCGCCGTAAGGCACCCTGACCCTGTTCATCACCACCGTGGCCACGGCCTTCATCCCGTCTATCCCCTCGCCGCCGGCCTCGCATTTTATCAGTCTTGCGAACAGCTATCTGTCATCCATTCACTCACCTCGGTAAATAATACGGCTTTCCAAACATATATATTCAATTGGACGATATTATTTACGGAGGCGGGATCATGTTTTTTGCCATATCTCCCCGGCGGTGGCTGAAGCTTCTGGCAGCGGCGGCAATAATATGCGGGGTGATCGTTCTCATATCCGCTATGAAAAAAACCGCGCCGGCATCAGCTCAAAACCAGCCCATATCGGTGCCGATAATAATGTATCACAGCGTCTGCGCCAACGAAGCTCTGGCGGGAAAGTATGTGCTGCCCACCCGGGTATTCCGGGATGACATGATCTATCTTAAAGAGCACGGCTATGAAACCATCTTCGTTTCCCAGCTGGCAGAGTATGTGCTGGAGGGTGCTCCCCTGCCGGATAAGCCGGTGATAGTTACGCTGGACGACGGAACACTTAACGCTCTGACCGACGTACTGCCCGTGCTGCGGGAGCTTGATATGAAGGCCGTGGTGTCCGTGGTGGGGACGTTTTCCGAAAAGTACTCCCAGCTTTCCGACGCCAATCCTGATTACGCCTACCTGAGCTGGGAGGATATACGCGCCCTGCACGATTCAGGCCTTGTGGAGATAGGCAATCACAGCTACGATATGCACTCCCTCAACACCCGGCGTGGCTGCATGAAAGCCCCCGGCGAGGGGGACGCGAGCTATCGCCGGGCGCTGGAAAACGATCTTGAAAAGCTTCAGAGCGCCCTTGGGGAGAATTCCGGCGTCACGCCGGAGGTCTTTACATATCCCTACGGGCTTGTGAGCAAGCCTTCCCTTGAGGTGGTAAAAGCCATGGGCTTCAAAGCCGCCCTGACCTGTGAGGAGCGGGTGAACAGGATCACCGGCGACCCGGAGGAGCTCTATTCTCTGGGCCGGTTCAACCGCCCGGCTGGGGTGAGCACCCAAAACTTTATGGCCCGGCTCTCCTGAAGCAGGAAAACTCCCCCATATCCCTTGCGGGATATGGGGGAGTTTTCCTTTGAAGAAGAGTTTATCACATATTTAGATAGCTGCCGTCTATCTTTATCTCTGCGCCGCTGATGTAGCCGGAGGACTTCTCGTCGGCCAGGAACAGGCACAGCTTTGCCACGTCCGAGGGCTTGCCCAGCATAGGCTTATCCTGACCCGGAGGTGTGATGGTGGCCATGGAGATGCCGTTGCCGGCACGCATCTGCCAATCCAGCAGGCCGATGCCCAGCTCGGCGCAGGCCTTGTTGACCTCGGTCTTGATGTTGGCGGGGCAGATGCAGTTGCAGCGAATGCCGCGCTCGAAGTAGCTGGCGGAGATGTTGCGGGTCATGCCCAGCACAGCGTGCTTGCAGGTGACGTACATCAGACCGCCGCGGAGACCGCGCAGGCTGGCGGCGGAGCCCATGTTGATGATGGAGCCGTGCTTATTCTGGTCCAGCAGGATCTGCACGGCGCGGCGGCAGCTGAGGAACACGCTCTTCTGGTCGGTCTCGTAAACAAGATCGTATATCTCATCTGTGACCTCGTGCACGGGGCGCATTCCGTCCAGCACGCCGGCGTTGTTCACCACCACGTCGAAGGTGCCGAACTTCTCCAGCGCCACGTCGTAGATATGCTCTATCTGGTCGGGAACGCGCACGTCGGTCTTGACGATGGTAATATCGCCGGGGTAGCCGGCCTCAGTGCACTCACGGGTCAGCTTCTGCATACGGGAAACCCGGCGGGCGGCGGCGATGACATGGGCGCCCTCCTTGCAGAACAGCTTAGCTGTGGCATAGCCTATGCCGGCGCTGGCGCCGGTTACGATGGCAACTTTTCCTTCCAGTCTCATGTTGAAAACTCCTTATATATTTTATTTTTATTATAGCTCTTACATCATTGAAAGTCCGGCGGCCATGCGGGCGGCCACGCGGCCCCAGATCATGGCACTGCCGATGGAGGTGCCGCAGGCGGGGTACACGGTGCCGTAAAGGGCGCCGCTGGCGGTCTCGCCGGTGGCATAAAAGCCGGGGATGGGCTTGTCGCTGTTGTCCAGCACCCGGGCGCACAGGTCGGTGACAAGTCCGCTGTAAGTAACGGTGACGCAGGGGGTGTACATGAACGCGGCGTACTTGGGCCCCTTGATGGGGAACAGATATTCGGCGGGCTTGCCGAAGTCCTTGTCCTCCCCCAGCTCGCTCAGCTCGTTATAGCGGTCCACCGTGGCTTTCAGCTTTTCCGGGTCCACCTTCATCTTGCCTGCCAGCTCCTCTATGGAGTCTGCAAACCAGTCGGTCGTGCCTTTTATATGGCCCCGGGCAAAAGCTTCCTTAACGGCGGGGTAGGGCTCGTCGCCGCTGGTGATGTACCAGGCAATGTGGGAATTGGACGCCCGCAGCGCGTCGCCCACCACATACTGATAGGCCCATTCGTTGCACACCCGCTCACCACGCTCGTTCACCTGCAGTCCGGCTTCCTCAAAAATGCCGATGCCGCTGGTAAGACCGCAGTAGTTGACCTGGATGGAGGGCGATACGAATTCCCTGGCGCCCACCTTGATGGCGGCTCTGGTGCCGGTGCCGTCGTTGGCGGCTGGGACGCTGCAGTAGTAGCCCTTCAGGTTATACATTTTCTCGTTTACTTCCCTGTTCTGGGCGCTGCCGCCGGTGGCCAGCAGCACATTTTTTGCGTGTACTGTAAGGGTGCCGCCGCCGGTGTAATCGCACACCGCGCCGGTAACTGCGCCGTTTTCCTCAATAAGGGAGCTAAGCCCGCAGTTGAAAACGAACTCTCCGCCAAGACGCTCATACTCGTGGTGCATCACAGTGGTGATCTCGCCGCCCTGACCGTTGGACATATAGTGTCCGCCGGGGCTGTTGTAGACGCGCCAGGGGAACAGGCTCTCGTGGATGCACTCCACGTTCTGCACGCGGTAGCCCATCTCCTCCAGCCACAGGATGTTGTCATAGGCGTGCTCGCAGAAGTAGCGCACCTTCGCCTTGTCGGCCTTGCCCTTGCTCTGGGCCATCATGTACTCGAACAGCATGTCCGGCGTGTCGTAGATGCCCTGCTGATGCTGCCACTTGGTGCCGCTGGCCAGCAGCTTGCCGCCGGAGCGGGCCGCGCTGCCGCCGGTCACGCCGCCTTTTTCCACCACCAGAACATTCAATCCGGCGCGTTTGGCCTCCACGGCCGCGGCCAGTCCGCCCACGCCGCCGCCCAAAATGAGAAAGTCCACACTGCGCTCAGTGTCCGGGTGTGCTTCGGGCTTTATGGGCGCCGACAGCTTTGCCGTGTTGGCCCCCGACGCAGCTATGGCCTTGGTGACGGCCTTGATGATGCCTTTTGAGGTCTTTTCAGCGCCCGCCACCGGCGGCACTCCCAGCGACTGATACTTCACTATCTGCCCCGGCAGAGTTTCAACGGGCGCCGTGGGTATGCCAAAGCCCACGCCCTTGACCTCTCCATGGGCAAGGATGGTCACGTCCTCGATGCGGTCTTCGGACAGCGTGACGGATACCTCTATCCTGCTGGCCTTGTTGTCCGGGGCGTTGCCCGGCGCGGAACCCTTATAGATTCCCGGTGTGAATTGTCCCAATGTTCTTACCTCCAATCGAATAATTTGTAAATTTTATACAGATGTTTTTCCCAGAGACCTGAAATCTTTGCCAGGATTTCTACATTGTCATTTATTTGTCTTATTAAGCCGATTATATTAAACGCCAGATTTGAAAGCAACTTAAATCAAAGCGCTGTTATCATATCGAATGTTTCTGTCTATACACTCGACAGGAAAACTTCATTTCCTCGCAGCACCCGCGGCAAATCCTGCCGTGAGGGTAAAAAAACACCGGAAAAGCAATATTGCTTTTCCGGTGTTTCTGACTTATTTTTTCTCTTCTATCAGCGGCAGGTACTCCCGGTATTTTGTATCCGCCGAACAGGTGAATTTTGCGGTGTGGCTGTATTTTTCCACAGCCATGCGGGATTTTTCAATGGGCTGCAGTGTGCCCGCGCCGGCGATACAGCCGCCGGGACAGGCCATGCCCTCCAGAAGATATCCGTCGTACTTGCCGGTCTTTGCCAGCAGCAGCATTTTGCGGCACTCGTCCAGTCCGTCGGCGTGGGCCACCTTTATCTCCCGGCCCGGCTCCTTTTCGTGGATGGCGTTTACCACGGCCTGAGCCACGCCGCCGGAGAAGGCGAAGCAGCGGCAATCCCGGCTGGTGCCCTTCAGAGGCTCGGTCTCGTCATCGGGGATTATCTCCTCGTCTATCCCCCTGGCGGCGAACATGCCCAGCACCTCCTCAAAGGTCAGCACAAAGTCCACGTCGCTGCGCACGCTGCGGCGGCGCGCTTCCAGCTTTTTGGAATCACAGGGTCCCACAAAGACCACCTTGCAGCCCTTGTGCCGCTCTTTTATCATCCGCGCCGTCAGCACCATGGGCGTCAGCGCCACAGAAATATTGTCCTCAAACTCCGGGAACATTTTTTTCACCATGTCGCTCCAGGACGGGCAGCAGGAAGTCACCATGAATTTATGCTTCACCGGCACCTCGTCCAGATAGTCGTTGGCCTCCTCTATAACGCACAGATCCGCGCCGATGGCAGCCTCATACACATCGGCAAAGCCCAGTCTGCGAAAAGCCGCCACCATTTTTTCAGGCGTACCGCTGGGGCCGAACTGACCCACATAGGCCGGAGCCAGCGCCACATATACCGGCGTACCGCTTTTTATGGCGGCCACGGTCTGGAATATCTGGCTCTTATCGGCAATGGCGCCGAAGGGGCAATTGACAAGACACTGACCGCAGGAGGTGCACTTGTCGTAATCTATGGCCGCCCGGCCATATTCGTCCTTGCCGATAGCGCCCACGCCGCAGGCCGCCTTGCAGGGCCGCTTTTGATATATGATGGCGTTGAACTTGCACTCCGCGGAGCAGCGCCCGCAGCGGACGCATTTTTCAAGGTTTATGTGGGCCTTGCCGTTTACGCGTGTGATAGCCTTTTGTGGGCAGACCTCCATGCAGGGATGCTCAAGACAGCCCTGGCAGCCGCTGGTGATGGCCACCTCGTTGTCCGGGCACTTGTTGCAGGCAAACTTGATGACGTTTATGAGGGGCATCTCGTAATACTTTTCCGTCAGCGTGTTTTCGTCTATGCCTTCCGAGAGGGTGGAATACTCCGAAAACCTCCTCAGGGGCATACCCAGTGCCAGCCGCAGTCTTTCGCCCACCACGGCCCTCTCCTGAAATATACTGTCCCGGTAGCTGGCGATCTCGCCGGGAATGATTTTGTATGGCAGCTCTTCGACGGTCTTTTCCACGTCTCCGCCCTCGTAAGCCATACGCGCTATCTCGGTGAACACCTCGTGGCGTATTCTGGTCTTGCCGGTCTCCAGTCCCCGCATCGTTTTTTCCTCCATGCGTTATAGTCAAATATATAGTTTTGTCTTTGACAGTTTGTGCTTATTATAACGCCGGTTAAATAATCGTCAAGCCCTGTATGGACAATTTGTGCTTGGCCGTCGATTTTTTTACAATATTCCCGCCATTAACGCTGCCCATGCCAATGATGGAGCGTTTTACGACCGCTCCTTTATTGCCCGGCACATTGCACAATACTTCCCGCGGATTATTGTTAAAAAGCATAAGCCGGCGGGCTTTTTTACCCCGCTTTTGGGATGAATGGATAATTGACATCGAGAGGCGAAATAGATAGAATTTAAGTATAATTCAAAGTGCCGCGGGTAACTGACGGAAGCGTGGATCACCACGGGGGAGCCGGCGGAGCTAATCAATGTCGACCGTCTGGGCAGTCCTGCGAAATATTTTTATGGAACAGGACTGCCCTTTTTGTTTTTGAAAGGAGTAAGCGCCATGAAAAAAGTTGCGGTCATCATGGGCAGCGACAGCGACCTGCCCGTTGTGGAAAAGGCCATAACCACGCTGGAAAGCTACGGAGTCAAAAGCGAAACGCACGTATTTTCCGCCCACAGAACGCCGGAGGAGGCCAGGGATTTTGCCCTGAAGGCCCGGGAAAACGGCTTTGGCGTGATAATTGCCGCCGCGGGTATGGCGGCTCATCTGGCCGGCGCCATCGCGGCCAACACCACTTTGCCTGTAATAGGCATACCAATTAAATCCGCCCAGCTGGACGGCGTTGACGCCCTTTTGTCTACGGTGCAGATGCCCACGGGAATTCCTGTGGCCGCTGTCGCCATCGACGGAGCTGCCAACGCCGCTTTGCTTTCCATTGAGATCCTGGCCGTTTCCGACGAAGCTCTGGCGGCAAAGCTTCAGGACGCCCGGGCGGCGGACAGGCAGAAAACGCTGGCAAAAAACGCCCGTGTGGAAGAAAAATACAACAGATAAATTATATAGGGAGGCTTGAACCATGGAAAAAAGAGAGCAGCTTTACGAGGGCAA
>CAZLIJ010000013.1:0-15640 GCA_964559305.1 uncultured Oscillospiraceae bacterium
GAGCGAAGTTTTTCGCGAAATAGCGCTTTCGCAAAAAACACGGCGTTTTGAGCTTTGCCCAGAATGACGCAATTTTTATATGGCCTGAGGAGGATGTTATTTTATCATCTCTCTGAACTTTTCCTCGGAAATTATTTCTATCCCCAGCTCCTGAGCCTTGGTGAGCTTGCTGCCGGCGTTTTCACCGGCCAGAACATAGCTGGTCTTTTTCGACACAGAGGACGAGGATTTCCCGCCATAGCTCTCGATAACGGCGGCGGCTTCGTCCCGGGTGAAGCCCTCCAGCGTGCCGGTGAGCACAAAGGTCATGCCCGCAAAGCGGCTGTCCTTCAGCTCCTCCCTGCTGTCAAAGCTCACACCGGCTTCTTTCAAAAGCCGTATCTGGTGCTGAGACTGAGGATTGGAAAACCACTCGGTTATAAATCCGGCGGTAATATCGCCTATATCAGGTATTGTTGTCAGCTCCTCCGCCGATGCGGCGGCCAGCTCCTCAAGATTTTTGAAGCGCTGTGCCAGCACCTTGCCGGCCTTTGTGCCCACCTGGCGGATGCCGAAGGCGCACAGAAGTCTGGCGAGCCCCTGCTCCCTGCTCTTATCTATGGCGGCGATAAGGTTTTCGGCAGACTTTTTGCCCATCCTGTCAAGGGCCGTCACCGACTGGGGTTCAAGATAATAAAGGTCGGCGGGAGTTTTCACAAGCCCGGCGTTAATAAGGCTTTCGCACACCGAAATGCCCAGCCCGTCAATATCCATGGCTTCCCGGGAAGCGAAATGCGCTATATTTCTGAGCCTCTGGGCGGGACATTCAAGCCCGGTGCACCTCATGGCGGCCCCATCCGGGTCGCGGACTATGGGCGAGCCGCATTCAGGGCAGGTATCGGGAATGCGGAAGGGTTCAGCGTCCGCCGGACGCAGGGCTTTGTTGACCGACAGCACCTCCGGGATGATCTCTCCCGCTTTTTGCACAAGCACCGTGTCGCCTACCCGTACGTCAAGTCTGTCTATATTGTCCTGATTGTGCAGCGTGGCCGCGGTGACGGTGGTTCCGGCCAGCCGCACAGGTTCTATCACCGCCTTTGGCGTCAGCACGCCCGTACGGCCCACCTGAACGGTTATTGCTTTTACCCGGCTCTCTTTCTTCTCCGGCGGGTATTTGAAGGCCACGGCCCATCTGGGGGCCTTCGCGGTGCTGCCCAGATCGGCGCGCTGGCTGAGGGAGTCGATCTTGATAACAGCTCCGTCTATATCGTAGGGATATTCCTCCCTGTCGTCGCCTATACGCTTTATCTGCTCCACACAGTCCGATATGCTGTCGTACACATTATACGGCACCACGGGAAAGCCAAAGCTTTTCATGGCGTCCAGGGTCTGGGAATGATATTCGTATCCGCCGCCGGAAGAATATTGCAGATTGAAGCAGACGATGTCAAGGCTGCGGGAGGCGGCCACTCTGGGATCTGTCTGGCGCATGGAACCGGCAGCGGCGTTGCGGGGATTTGCCAGCAGTGCCTCGCCCTTTATCTCCCGCTCCAGATTGAGCTTTTCAAAAACGCTTTTTGCCATATAGACCTCGCCCCTTACGATGAGCCGCTCCGGCGCTCCCGTCAGGCGCAGCGGCAGGCTGCGGACAGTGCGCAGATTTTCCGTCACGTCCTCGCCGGTTATGCCGTCGCCCCGGGTGGCACCCCGTACAAACACGCCGTTTTCATACTCAAGTGACATGGAAAGCCCGTCGATCTTGGGCTCCACGGAATACCTGTGGGCTGCGCTGACGCTCTCGTCCATGCGCGCGCCGAATTCCCCCAGCTCGCCGTATGAGAATACGTCCGCAAGGCTTTCCAGCGGGACCTGATGCTTCACGGGCGTAAATTTGCTCAAAGCGGCGCCGCCCACACGCTGGGTAGGCGAATTGGGCGTTACAAGCTCCGGATGCTCCTCCTCCAGCTTTATGAGCCGCTGCATGAGCATATCGTAGTCATAGTCTGAGATAACCGGCGCGTCGTCCACATAGTAAAGCCTGTTGTGCTTTTCGATCTCCCGGCGAAGCTGATCTATCTCTTTTTCAGTATCCATTGTAATTACTCCACATTCACGTATGTCTGCGGTACCTGGCCCACAATGACCGTGTCCGCTATCAGTACTTCCGTCACCACGGAGCTGCTCTCGGTGTCCCAGGGCACCAGAACGTCGATGTTCACTGTTACCTCAAGATCAAGCTGGTGCTTGGTCTGATTTATGCCCGCGGCGGTCAGCTCGTTTCTGAAATCCACCTTGGATGAGGTGAGGTATATTATCCTCACCGGCACCTCCGGCCCTCTGCCCATAAGAATATTCAGGCCCGTCAGGTTGCCGAAGGGTATCTTCACCACCAGCGCGCCGCTTTCGGTGGTTTTTATCACTTTGTCCAGAACCTCGGATGAAAACGAGTTTACCCTGCCCATGTTGCAGCTCACCGCAGTCACCTGACCGGCGGCGTCCTTTTCCAGCGTGACAAAATAGTCGTAGTCATAGTTGTTGGCGCTGACAATATCGTTGACCACGTTGTTCACCGACTTCGTAACTATGTCCTGCGCGTCGGAAACGGCTATCTGGGTTGAAAGATCCCGAAGAAATATCCAGGATACTATCATAAGTCCCGCCAGCAAAAACAGCAGTACAGCCGGAGCGGGAGAACGTCTTTTCCTTATCGGCGGCCCCGGCGCGCCGGTGGAAATATATCTTGGCCTGTGACGGCGCTTATACATGAGACCACCCCATGTATCATATGCGCTTACGGCCTTACAAATTATTCAATCGACATTATTAGCTTCTTGAAATAATTGCCCCGCTCCATAAAGTTCTTGAATTTATCAAAGGCCGCGCAGGCCGGCGAGAGCAGGACGACATCCCCCGGCTGAGCCGATTTTGAAGCGGCCAGCACAGTTTGGGTGAAGTCCTCCATCACTGTGATTGGCAGCTTTTCGGGGTCGTAATACCGGGAATTTGTCACCGCGTCATATATTTTTGCCGCAGTGGCGCCGGTTATGAATACGGATTTGCAGTATTTGCATATCTCGTCCCCAAGGCCGTCAAAGGGTATGTGCTTATCATAGCCACCGGCGATGAGTATGGGCTTTACTTTCATGGCGTGCAGACCGGCGGCGGTTCTGGTGGGGCTTGTGCCGATGGAGTCGTTGATATATTTCACGCCCCTCAGCTCCCTGACAAATTCCAGCCTGTGTTCCACACCGGCAAAGCTGCCTGCCACGCTGCGGCATATCTCCGGCGTTACAAGCCCATCCAGCGCGGCAAAGGCGGCCATATAGTTTTCAAGATTGTGGTCGCCGGGCAGCAGTATGCCGGAAGCGTCCATGATTCTCTCGCTTCTGCTCTTGCGGGCAGAGTATATGACGCCGTTTTGGGAGTAGACGCCGTTTTCAACGGCGGCGCCGCGGCTGAAATATACCACTTTTGAGGGCGCTTTTTCGGCGTAATACTCCGTGTGACCGTCGGCCGCGTTCAGCACAAGCCGGGAATCGGGGCTTTGATTTGAGAAAATGCTGCTTTTGGCGTCAATATAATCCTGATAGCTGGGGTGCTTATCAAGATGATTGGGCGAAACATTGGTGATCACGGCCACATCCGGCGCGCAGCGCATACTGTGTAGCTGGAAGGAGCTGAGCTCCAGCACGGCGACGTCGTCCGGGGATATGTCCGGCACATCGGAAAAAAGCGGACGGCCTATATTCCCGCCCAGATGCACGGTGAAGCCCGCTGCCTTCAAAAGCTCGGAAATAATGGTGGTGGTAGTGGTCTTGCCGTCAGAGCCGGTCACGGCCACCACCGGGCAGGGACAGACTTCAAAGAAGGCCTCCATCTCTGACGTGACAACGCTCCCCCGCTCTTTAGCGGCGGTGAGATGCTTGTCAAAGGGCATAAGACCCGGTGTGCGGAAAATGACCTGAAAGTCAAGATTGTCAAGGTAATCGTCACCCAGGCGCAGCTTTGCGCCCATGGCTTCCAGTTCCTCTCCGTCAGCGCCCAGCTCCGTATATGTGCGTCTGTCGCAGGCGGTAACGTCGCAGCCGAAGCGCAGAAGGGTTTTTATAAGCGGCAGATTGCTCACGCCTATGCCCGCAACGGCTATGGATTTTGTCCTCAGTCCCGCAATATATTCATTAAATGTCATTATGTTCTACCTCACGATCTGTGATATTATACGGCGATTTCAGCGCAATTACAAGAAAATCAGTTGACTTACTCCAATTGCGTGGTAAAATATCCGCTGTGAGCAGGCCGAACAGCCGCGGGCACACAGCGAAAGCGTGCGCGTGAGGAAAGTCCGGGCTCCAAAGGGCAAGGATAACGGATAACATCCGCCAGGGGCAACCCTCGGACAAGTGCAACAGAGATATACCGCGAATCGCCTCACTCCAATCAAATCGAAGCCTGCTTCGATTTGAAAAGGAGCCGCAGCGCAGCGATGAGGGCAAAGCGTTTTCGCTTTACCCGAACCGGGCGCGGCAGGTGGCGACGTAAGGGTGGAAAGGCGAGGTAAGAGCTCACCCATCGCATGGAGACATGTCGGTGCTGTAAACTCTATCCGGAGCAACACCGTGGAGGGACATATGGCCGGCCCGGCCGTCCCGTGGAGGTGGCTTGAACACGTCGGCAACGGCGTGTCACAGATAGATGGCTGTTTAAGACAGAACCCGGCTTACAGACAGGCTCACAAAAACATGGCTCCCTTCCGGCAATTCCGGAAGGGAGCCTTTTTTAGTTTTTCTTATCAGTCTTCGCTGTCGTTTTCCCAGTTGTGCCAGACGTTCTGGACATCGTCGTTGTCCTCGAACATTTCCAGCATACGCTCCATGTTCTTTATGTCCCCTTCTTTGTCAAGCTTGACATAGCCGTTCTGGGGGATCATTTCCACCTGGGCAGAGAGCAGCTGGTAGCCGCCTTCGGTGAGAGCGTTTGCCACGGCGGCAACGTCGTCCGGCGCGGTGTACACGTTGAATATACCCTCGTCAGCCTCAAAATCGTCCGCACCGGCGTTTATGGCGTCCTCCATGACCTTGTCCTCGTTCAGCTCCTCGTCCTCGTTGTCGATGACGATTACGCCTTTCTTATCAAAAGACCAGGACACGCAGTTGGCAGCGCCCATATTTCCGCCGTATTTATCAAAATAATGGCGAACCTCGCTGGCGGTTCGGTTGCGGTTGTCGGTCATGGTATCGACAATTATTGCCACACCGTTGGGGCCGTAGCCCTCATAGGTGATGCGCTCATAGTTATCGGCGTTTCCGGAACCCATTGCCTTGTCGATGGTGCGCTTGATATTATCGTTGGGCATATTTGCCGCCTTGGCCTTGGCTATAACAGCCGCCAGACGGGAATTGCTGTCCGGATTACCTCCGCCGCCTTCTTTTACCGCCACGATCATTTCGCGGGCGATCTTCGTGAATATCTGCGCGCGCTTCGCGTCAGCAGCACCCTTTGTTTTTTGTATGTTGTGCCACTTGGAATGTCCTGACATTTGTAACAACTCCTTAAGTTATACTGTTTAACGGCATATATTGTAGCACAACAAGAAAATCAGCGCAACAGGAAATAGCCGCTTTGCGGCTATTTCCTGTAAATTTTACCGGTATATCAGCATTTAGGTATCAGAAGCACACGGCCATAGGCGCTCTCCCCATCTTCAATGCCGCTGCAGGCGGCGATTTTTTCCCCGTCGGAGCGATATTTTTTTGCCGCAGACCACAGATCGTCGCTGTCGCAGCGCACCACAGTCACTGAGGGCCGGGGCGTTTTATATAGCTTCTCGTCGCTCTGGGCAAGCGATGATATGGCATTGACCGAGCATTTTTCGCAGGCGAAGCTATAAATATCGACCTGGCAGCGCAGATCAGCAGATATGCCAAAAACTGTGGCCGCCGCCTCCCCGGCCACCGCTGTTATCCGGCCAGGATCGCCGCCCTCCCACGGGCATTCACACTTAAGGCGCGCTCTCTCGCCATATATATTTCCGTCGTCCCCTGTATAAACGATGTCGGCAGTCACAGGAAAGCTTATTGTACCCTCTGAATACTCAGCCGCGCCGGGTATGATTCCGGTCATAACGACCTGACTGGCCGGGCGAGAAAGCTCCATAGTCCAGTGCTGGCTTGTGTGCACAGGGGCAGCGCACAGCGGCGTTTCGCTTTGAAGGCTCCCATACTCCGCGTCCAGCTCACCAAGAGTACTGTAAGCGTCGTCTATATACTCAAGCTCGCTCTCCCGCAGATATACGGTCTGAGCCGCACCGTGCACCTCAAGGTTTATTCCGCTGCCGGAGTCGTTTTCCGTCACATCCGCGTAAGCCTGAGTGAGCATGGGCGTCACATAAAATCCCGCCGGCTTTTCCTCCGGCAGATCCATCAGCTGGGAAAAAGGCGTTTCCAAGGCGGCGTATTCAAGCCCCGCTCCGTCTTTTGGAACATAGCTCACGCCGGAGAGCACCGCGCCCTTGATGATAAGCCGGGTGCCCACATCCTGAGCGTCGTCTATGCGCAGCCTGGCGGTACACGCCAGTATCTTGCCCGGCGAGGGTTTTCCGGGTGGCATTGCCAGCTCCTCGGACACGGTGAAGGTCTTTTCCATAACGGATGATACAGTTTTAAAGTTTGACGTGCGTTTTCTGACATGGAGCTCCGCCCCGGTCTCTTTAAGACCCGCGCCCCAGGAAAGGCTGTCCTTGACGTAACAGTCCGCGTCCACGCGCACTTCCGCCACGGCCTGTATCTTTCTTGGGTTGAGCAGCGATATTTCAAGGCCGAGAACGGTGACGCCGGTGACAGGCAGTGCGCCGTCTCCCGTCTCAAATCCGGCTGTGAAAGGTATCTTCAGGTCAAGCGACGCCGTGCCGGACTGGGATTCGGGAATGTAAAGCACCGTGACCGCCACATCTCCGGAAAGATTCACTCTTCCCCCGCCCACATCCTTTATATGCACCAGCGGCGTGCACACCCCGGTAAGCACCCGCGCTATATCCTCCTGAGTATCCGGTACCACCGCTTCGGCGGAAAACTCGTTTATGTAACCGGGCACGGGAAGCCTTTTATAGTGCTCGAGAGTCTTGATATCAAGTGAAAAATCCATCCGTATCTCTCCTTACAGGTTTTTGTACAGCCTATGCCGGAGACGGATGGATTATTCTTTTTCAGCAGCATCTCAGATACCAAATGCCCACGGCAATAAGTCCGGCGGCAAACAAAAACCACCAGAACGACGTAGGCAGGATCAAAGCCAGAATTATTATAACGCCGGCGGCTATGGCAACCCAGCCCCAGCATATTACGCCGTTTTTGCCTCTGCGCACAATAAACCGCCTCCAGCGCCCATGTATTCAATACATGATATGCGCGGGAAGGCGGTTTTGACCCTCAGTCTTTATCCTCCCAGGATTTATGTCTGGCGCTGAGCTCATATAGTCTTGCGTAGCTGGCGTGTCTGGACGGCGGGATAATTCCCGCGGCCACTGCCGCCGTGACAGCGCAGCCCGGCTCTTTCAGATGAGCGCAGTCGTCAAAACGGCACTTGCCAAGATACGTTGAAAACTCAGGGAAAAGATACTGAAGCTGTTCTTTTTCTATGGCGTTTATCATCTCCACGTCAAAGGAGGCGAAGCCCGGCGTATCCGCGGCAAGCGTTCCGCCGCCGATATCGTAAAGCTCCACATGGCGGGTGGTGTGTCTGCCCCGGCCCAGCTTTTCGCTGACTTCCCCCACGGGTATGTCAAGGCCCGGAACAAGGGCGTTCAATATGCTGGATTTACCCGCGCCGGAGTTGCCGGTGAAGGCGGAAATTTTGCCGGAGATGGCATTTTCAAGCTCGTCCAGCCCTTCGCCGTCGGCAGCGCTGGTGCGTATCACCGTGAGACCGGCTTTCTTATATATCTCAAAAAGCGCGTCGCCGTGGTCAAGGTCGCATTTATTGACGCACACCACGGTTTCGCAGTCCGCTGCAGCGGCAATTACAGATACCCGGTCTATAAGAAATGGGTCTGTTATGGGGTTGGCGTTGGCGGCTACAAAAACCATGACGTCGATGTTTGCCACGGCGGGGCGGATGAAAAAATTCTTCCGCTCCTCCAACTTGTCTATGCGCCCCCGGCCCTGATCGTCCAGCGTGCACTCCACCCTGTCGCCCACCAGCGGCGAGGTGCCGTCCAGTCTGAACCGGCCCCTTGCCCGGCATTCAATGAGCTTCTGCCCGCTTTTGACGTAGTAAAAACCGCTGAGAGCTCTGATTATCGTTCCTTTTTCCATACTCTATCAGGTATCCGGCTTTTTGGACACCTGCAGGTATATCTTGGAGCCCTCGTCCACCTGGGTGTTGGCCTTGACGCTCTGCCAGATAACAAGGCCGTACATTGTGTTGTCGTCGTATTCTTTTTCAACATAGGATACGCTGCCCAGCTGCAGCTTGCTCAAAGCGAGCTTGGCTTCCGCGTCGGCCTGATTGCGGCCCACAAGATTGGGCACGGTAGTCTGCTTGGCCTGTGCGCCGGAGCTGACCATAACATACACGGTGGAGCCTATGTCAAGGCTCTCCCCCGCTCCCGGGCTGGTGCTGATGACATAGCCCTCCTTGACAGTGTCAGACGCCGACGTTTCCGACAAAACCTTAAATCCGGCGTCCTCCAGTATTTTGGTGGCTTCGGCCTCGGTATATTTGCCGGCTTCAATAGTGGGCACGGTGATCTCGGTGTAGCCGGAGCTTATGGTAAGCTCCACAGCTATGCCCTCCTCCACCAGCGACATGGTGCTGCCCGCGTCAGGAGACTGGGAAAGTATATAGCCGTAGGCGTGGTCGGGGTCTATTTTCACCCGCACCACAAAGTTATATATGCCCTTGTACTGGGCGTCGTTCATTACGGTTTCGCAGTTCTGACCTACGAAATTGTTGACCTCCACCTTCTCGGCGTCGGTGAGAATATCCTTAAGCCAAAAATTCCACAGGAAAATGCACACGACTATTATGCTCAATAGTACGCCGAAGACCCCGGTCAGCACAGTGACTTTGCGGGAGCGGCGGCGCTTGTGCCTGTACTCATCCGGCGACATCTCGTCCCGGCCGGAAATGGGTCTTACATCGGCGGGAATGGTCATATGTGACTGGACCTCAGCCTCGGCCTGCTGTTTGCGGAAGCTCTCAAGATCGTTCAAAAGCTCCGACGCCGACTGATAGCGGGTCTGCAGGTCTGCCGACATGGCTTTCAGCACAATGCGCTCCAGCTCCTCGGGAATGTCGCCTTTTATCTCATCAGGCTTCACAGGGCAGCCGTTTATATGCTTTATGGCTATCTCCTCGGTCGTGTCGCCGTTGTACGGCAGCTGGCCGGTGAGCATTTCGTACATCACAACGCCCAGAGAGTAGATGTCGCTTCTGGCGTCGGCCACGGCGCCCTTGGCCTGCTCCGGCGCCATATAGTGCACCGAGCCCACCGCCTGACCCGAATAGCCTGAGAGATTGCTCTGCAGCTCGGCTATGCCGAAATCGGCGACCTTTATGGTGCCGTCCTTCAAAAGCATTATATTCTGGGGTTTAATATCCCGGTGGATTATGCCTCTTTCATGGGCGTGGGCCAGCGCCTTGGCGATCTGGGTGGAAAAATGCAGGGATTCCTTCCAGCTCAAAGCGCCTTTTTTCTCCATATACTGCTTGAGGGTTATGCCCTCCACCAGCTCCATGACGATATATTCAATACCCTCGCAGTGACCAACGTCGTACACGGATACGATATTGGGGTGGGAGAGCATGGCAATAGCCTGAGACTCCGCCTGAAAGCGCTCCCGTGACTCATCGTCCTCAGTAAGATCATCCCTGAGGATCTTGATGGCGTCATAGCGGTTCAGCCGGTGACACAGCGCCTTATATACCACAGACATACCGCCGTAGCCGATGCGCTCCAGTATCTCATAGCGGCCGTCAAGGATCTTGCCGATATATTTATCAGTTGTATTATCCATAAAACAGCCCCCTTTCACGCCTGGATAGCGGCCGCCGTGACATTGTCCGGCGAGTTGAGATCCAGAGCAAGGTCGATTATTGAGCGGCAGAAGTCCTGTGTACGCTCGTTTTCCAGAGATTCCTCCAGAAGCTGGGCGTCGGGTATGACATTGGATACCCCGTCAGAGCACATAAGTATGCGGTCGCCTTTTTCAAGCTTCACTTCAAATATATCGGACTTGATGCCGCTTTCAAGTCCCAGAGCGTTGGTGATGATATTTTTGCGGGGATGGTTCCGGGCTTCTTCCCGGGTTATCTCACCGCGGCGCACCATTTCCTCCACAAGAGAATGGTCACGGGTTATCTGGGTAATGCGCCGGGGCGTGACAAGATAGGCTCGGCTGTCGCCCACGTTAACGATGAATGCCCTGCCCTTCACGGCTATCACGCCCACAAGGGTAGTGCCCATACCGCTGTAATCCGCGTCGAAGCAGGAATACTGGTAAACCACGCCGTTGGCCTCGGCGCAGGCGCCTGTAAGTATGTTTCCGTAGGGCGGCTTTTTGAAGCTGTACTCCGAAAGCCGCTCGTCCACATAGGCGATGAAGGCCTTGGAAGCCACATCGCTGGCCAGGCCCCCGGCTTTGGCTCCGCCCATGCCGTCGCACAGCACTCCGATAACGCAGTCGGCTCCGCCGTGCTCCTGCATTAAAAAGCAGTCCTGATTCTCCCGCCGAATTTTTCCCTTGTCCGTTATGCCGAAATATTCCATAGTCTTGTCCGTCCTATGCTTTCCGCATTTTTCGCCTGAGCTGACCGCAGGAGGCGTCCACGTCGCCGCCAAGCTTTCGCCTGACCGTCACGTTCACGCCCTCGCCCTCCAGAATTTTTATAAATGCACGCATATGCCCCGGAGTGGACGGGGCGAACTGCCGCTCCTCCACATGGTTAAGGGGTATGAGATTTACATGGGCTCCCACCTGTTTTGCCCTTTTTGCCAGCAGCCTTGCGTGATACTCCGTGTCGTTCACGCCGTCTATCATGGCGTATTCAAAGGATATCCGCCGACCGGTCTTATCATAATAGCGCTTGCAGCAGGCCATCAGCTCATCCACGCCTCTGCCCCGGTTGGCAGGCATTATTTTTGACCTTGTCTCGTCGTCAGGCGCGTGCAGAGAAACCGACAGGGTCAATTGTAAATTAAGCTCTGCCAGTTTGTCAAATTTTTCGGTGATGCCGCAGGTTGAAAGGGATATATGCCGCATCCCGATGTCCATGCCGTCGGGATGGTTGACAAGGCGCAGAAAGCGCACCACGTTGTCGAAATTGTCCAGCGGCTCGCCTATGCCCATAAGCACTATATGAGAAATGGGCTTGCCGGAATCTATCTGGGAATACAGCACCTCGCTGAGGATCTCCGACGGCTCAAGGCAGCGGACAAGGCCGCCTATGGTGGACGCGCAGAAGGCGCAGCCCTGCCGGCAGCCCACCTGGGTGGAGATGCACACGGTGTTGCCGTACTCATATGTCATGACCACGGTCTCAACAGCGTTGCCGTCCCGCAGCTCCCACAGGTATTTAATGGCGCCGTCGATTTGAGATACCTGCTTTGAAAGCACTCTGGGCTCAAAAATAAAGAACTCACTTTTGAGCTTATCCCTGAGAGCTTTGGGCAGATCGCTCATGTCGTCAAAGCTGCCCACGCCCCGGCCCAGCCACTTGAAAACCTGCTTTGCCCGGTATTTCGGCTCTCCCATGGCGAGAAGCCCGGCTTCTATTTCCTCCGGCAGCATGGAGCGTATATCCTTTAAGCTTTTTTCCTCATCAGGCATAGATAAAATCCGTCCGTTCCGTCCTCATTCGGCCAGCAGGTGTAATTGCCCCGGGCCGTTTTGCCGAATATCTCAAAATCCTCGCAGGTGAAATCAGGGTTTTCCGCCAGAAAGCGTTCAGTGACGCCCTCGTTTTCCTCCCGCAGCACTGTGCAGGTGGAATACAGCAGAGCTCCGCCGCTTTTCACGCTTTTTGATGCCGCCGACAGCACAGCGGACTGGATCTCCGGCAGATTCGCGATGCTCTCGGCGCTTTTATAGCGTATCTCGGGCTTTTTCCTTATAACGCCCATACCTGAGCAGGGCACGTCGCAGATAACAGCGTCAAATTGCTCGGCCAGCGGGCTGCGGGCGTCCCGGGCGCAAGTGCGCACAATGGATATCCCCAGACGCCGGGCGCCGGAGCTTACAAGGCTCAGCTTTTTTTCGTGTATATCACAGGCGAGAATATCGCCGGTATCGCCCATTTCCATGGCCGCCGCGAAGCTTTTGCCCCCGGGGGCAGCGCAGGCGTCCAGCACGGACATACCCTCTTTAAGTCCCGCGGCCTTCACCGCCCCGGCCGCCGCCGGGTCCTGAACATAGAAAAGCCCCTCGCCAAAGCCCGGCAGAGCGCCTACGCCCCCGGGATTATCCACTATAAGGCAGTCAGGCATTGCGGGAAAAGCCCGGCAGTTAAGCCCGCTTTGGGCAAATAATTCCGTCAGTTTTTCCGGGGTGGTCTTAAGTGTGTTTACCATCAGGCAAAGCCCCGCCGTTGAGTTATCGGCGGCAAAAAAAGCCCGGGTAAAATCGTAGCCCTTTTCGCTGACAAGCCTGTCGGCCAACCACTGGGGGTGGCTGTATTTAACGGCCAGATACTTCGCCGTTCCTTCGCCCGGAATCTCCGGCAGCGCGCCGCTTTTTTCGGATATACGCCGCATTACGGCGTTCACAAGCCCGGCGGCTTTGGGGCTGCCGGAGCCTTTGCACAGCTCCACCGAGGAATTCACCGCCGCCGACGCAGGCACTCTGTCCATAAAAAGTATCTGGCAGATGCCGGCGCGCAGAATGTCCAGCACCACCGGCTCCAGCCGGTTCACAGGTGTTGAGCTGAAAGCGCCCACATAATAGTCGCACAGGCTTCTGTTTTCAAGGACGCACAGCGTAAGCCGGGCTGCGAAAGCAGCGTCCCGCCGGTCGAGCTCATATTTTTTTACCGCAGCGTCGATGGTCGCGGACGACCATGCCCCATCTCTGCGGCAGCGCCCAAGGGCGTACAGCGCCGCTTCTCTTGCCTTATCGGCCATTGTTCTCCTCCATTTTTATGGGATGGCCCAGCAAATAAGCTTCAGCCGATACTATCTTTTTTCCGGGCGCCTGAAGCTGTGTTATCAGCACCGAGGAGCCGTTTCCGCAGGCGATCTCTATGCCCGCCCTGCCGGCAGATATGACCGCGCCCGGCGCTTTGGACGTTTTATTGTCGGTGTACTCACCGGCAAATACCCGCACGGTCTGGCCGTTCAGCTCCGTTGTGGCCACCGGCCAGGGCTGCAGGCCGTATATATGCTTAATGATCTCTCTGGGCGATTTTGTCCAGTCTATGGGGCACATGGATTTATCCAGCTGGCTCACATAGCTGGCTTTTGAATGCTCCTGAGGTGTCCGTGGGGCGGCGCCCGCTTCAATAGCTCTGAGCGTTTTTACCAGCAGCTCCGCGCCCATGACCATAAGCCTGTCAAAAAGCTGGCCGGAGGTCTCAAGTTCGCCGATCGCGGTTTTCTCCGTATAGATCAAATCGCCGGTGTCCATGTCGTGAGCGAGATACATGGTGGTGACGCCGGTCTCCCCGTCGCCGTTGAGCACCGCCCACTGTATGGGCGCCGCGCCCCGGTATTTGGGCAGCAGCGAAGCGTGCACATTGACCGCGCCGTATTTGGGCACAGCCAGAATATTGTCCGGCAGAATGCGCCCGTAGGCCACCACGGCCAGAATATCCGGCTCAAGTTTTCTGATAATTTCAAGAGCCTGACCGTCACGCATTTTTTCCGGCTGATAGACCGGCGTTCCGTGCTCCAGCGCCAGAGACTTTACCGGGCTGAAGGAAAGCTCCATCCCCCGGCCCCGGGGCCTGTCGGGCTGAGTGAAAACCCCTGCCACGTCAAAACCCGCGGAGTAAAGCCTTTCAAGGGACGCCGCCGCGAAATCCGGCGTGCCCATAAAAACCACCCGCATATCAGTTATCTCCGTTCAGTTCTTCTTCCGTGAGCATACGCTGGCACTTTTCAAGGAAAATATGCCCGTCCAGATGGTCAAGCTCGTGGCAGAAGCCCCGGGCGGTAAGGCCCGTGCCGGACACCTCAAACCATTTGCTATATCTGTCCTGAGCCTTCACGGTGACATTAAGCGGTCTGGAAACGATGCCGTATTCACCCGGTACGCTCAGGCAGCCCTCGGCTCCTGTCTGCTCGCCGTCGGTGGCGACTATGACAGGGTTTATAAGCTCGATGATCTTTTCCTCCTGCCCTTCCGGCACATTGGTCTCCGCCACCAGCACGGCCCGGCGCAAAACGCCCACCTGAGGCGCGGCAAGACCCACGCCGTTGGCCTGCTTCAAGGTATCGGCCATATCGTCCAAAAGCTGATGGAGCCGCCCGTCAAATTCCGTGACCTCCCGGCTTTTTTTGTAGAGAAGGGGGTCTTCCTTAGTAAGAATATTTCTGTATGCCATGTCTTGTGTCTCCTTAGTCTGCGGGATCGTTGTCCGCGTACACGGCAACGCCCCGGAATTCTTTATCTGTACTGCATTTTATGATTATAGCCGAAATAAGCCTGCGAATTTCACTGTCCGCCCGGCAGCTGATATTAACCCGGTAGCGAAAACGGTTATTGACCTTCACCACCGCCAGCGGCGCCGGGCCCAGAATACTCACGTCACTGCGGTGTTTTGTGCCGCTGTGGAGCATATCCCTCACGGCGGCGCAGCAGCGCAGCACCGCGGCCTCGTCCTGCCCGGAGGCGGTGACTGCCAGAATATCAGCAAAAGGCGGTGTGTTCTGTATGCGCCTCAGCTCGATCTCGGCATTATAAAAGCCGTCGTAATCCTGTTTGGCAGCCAGCCGGATGGTTTCGTTTTCCGGCGTGAAGGTCTGGATAACGGCTCTTCCCGGCCGACTGCCCCGACCGCTGCGTCCCACCACCTGAGTTATCAGTGAAAAGGTCCTTTCACCGGCGCGGTAGTCGCCGGCGTACAGGCTCTGGTCGGCGGAGATAACGCCCACAAGGGTGACATTTTCAAAGTTCAGGCCCTTTGTTACCATCTGGGTGCCTATCATTATTGGGATCTTTTCATTTAAAAACCTATTCAGCAGCGCTTCATGGCTGCCTGCGGCGGACACCGTGTCCGTGTCCATACGCAATATGCCCGTGTCCGGAAAAAGCTCCCGCAGCTCCTCCTCCACCTTCTGGGTGCCGGAGCCCACATAGTTGAGCCTTCCGCCGCAGTCGGGACACGCGGCGTCCACGCTGCGGGAATAACCGCAGTAGTGGCACATAAGCCGCCGGTTTGCGCTGTGATATGTAAGCGATACGCTGCAGCGGGGGCATTTATAGGTGTAGCCGCACTCACCGCAGGTGATAAGCTTGTTTGCGCCCCGGCGATTCAAAAACAGGATGCTCTGCTCGCCGCGGGCGATATTTTCTTCCAGCTCGGCTTTCAAAACCGAGCTGATGTCCCCGCCGTTGCCCCGGCGAAGCTCCCGCTTCATATCCACTATCTCCACCCCAGGCAGCTCCATGCTGTTATATCGCTCCGGCAGGACAAAATAGCTGTATGTGCCGTTTTCAGCGGCATACCG
>CAZLIJ010000014.1:0-464 GCA_964559305.1 uncultured Oscillospiraceae bacterium
AGTCTCAGCCAGCCGCTTATGGGCAAGATCCAGGCAATTACAAGCAGCACCCCGCCTGCCAGCACCAGCCATTTTTCGTTTCCTGCGTGCTCCTGCTCCTGCTGGCCGCAGGCGCAGTTTCGCTCCCCCACGCCGCAGGCGCAGCTTTTATCATGCTCATGGGCCATTTTCAGCCCTCCTTTATGTGTTCCATGCCCTGGGAAATGATGGAAAAAATATGGTCGTCGTCCAGAGAATAGTAAACCGTTTTACCGTCCCGCCGGTATTTCACCAGCTTGCTTGTTCTTAAAAGCGCCAGCTGATGGGACGCGGCGGACTGGGAAATGCTTAATAGCTCCGCTATATCGCACACGCACAGCTCCGCTTCGTAAAGGGCGTACAAAATGCGTATGCGGGTGCTGTCGCCAAATATCTTAAAAAACTCCGCCAGATCGCACAGCTCCACCTCGTCCGGCAGCCGGGAA
>CAZLIJ010000014.1:533-2444 GCA_964559305.1 uncultured Oscillospiraceae bacterium
GTTTTCATGCACCGCGGTCTCCTGACAGCGGATATCCTGAGATGTATTCATGGCGTTCCTCCTACATATGTTCATCTGTTCATATGTTAAATCGTTTTGATTCCAAAGTCAATACATATTTTGTCTGATTTTGCATAAATTATGAGCGGTAAATTATGACTTGACATATATTTTGACAAATGCTATTGTAGTGTCAGATAAAAATGAAAGGAGCGGCCCCCATGAAGGTTTCCATGCTCAGGGATGCGCTGGCGGAGCAGGGCGTTTCTGTGGGCGAGCTGGCCCGCAGACTGGATATATCCTCCCAAACTCTGTACAGCATATTGAAAAAGGACAACCAGAAGGTGGATTTCGACCTGATGCTGCGCATATGCCGGGAGCTTGAATTGCCGGTGGAGCGCTTCACCGACGGCGAAGCGCTGCCCGACGCGCCAAACGTGCGGGAGTGGAGCCTTATGCGGCGCTACCGCAGGCTGGACGAGCCGGGCCGTGAGCTTACAGACCTTGTGGTGGACGCGGAGCTGCGCCGGGTGGAAGCGCCCCAGGGCGCTTCGGAGGGTGAAAAAACGATTCCCCTGTATCTCACTCCCGCCGCGGCGGGCTATGCCTCCCCCGCTTTGGGGGATGATTACACCGATTACTCCGTACCCTCTGCCAGCAGGGCTGATTTTGCCGTTAAGATAGACGGCGACAGCATGGAGCCCTATCTGCACGACGGGGGCGTGGCGCTTTGCCGCCGGGGCGAGATCATCCGGGACGGGGACGTGGGGCTTTTCTATGTGGACGGAGACATGAAGTGCAAGCAGTACTGCCGGGACTATGCCGGCAACGTGTACCTCTTTTCCGCCAACCGCGCCCGGGCCGACGCCGACGTCAACATCAGCGCCTCCTCCGGCACCACCCTTTTCTGCTTCGGCAAAGTGCTGCTGGACAAGAAGATACCGTTGCCGTAAAATCGGCTTAACACGAAAGAAACGCACGGCTTTTGCCGCGCGTTTCTTTAATGTCTTTTACTGTCTCTTTTCCGTGGCCGTTATAAGGCCAGAGCACACAAGGCTCACCGCCGTGAAGCCGAATATCACGGCCACCACCGCCATATAGCCGCCGGTGGCGTCATACAGCGCGCCGGCCAGTATGCTGCCCAGTGAAGCGGGCAGCATGGCGGAGTTGCACACGGGAAAGTTGGTCTGGTAATGGGCCATGCCGAAGCTCTCGCCGATGAAAGCCGAGTTGCACACGGGCACGCCGCCGTAGCCCGTGCCCAGAAGCACGAAGGCGGCGATGATATACCCCGTGCCCCCGTTTTTCTCCCCCAGAAACATCAGCAGCCCCGCCCCGCCGAATAAGAGGCTATCCAGCAAAATGGACACTCGCCTGCCCTTTTTGTCGTAAAGGCTGCCGAAAGCCACCCGGCCCAGACCGTTGAATATGGATATGAGGCCCACAATGGTGGCCGTGGTGCCGGCGCTTATTTCCGCGGACGCGGCTTTCACCATGCCGCTGGCCTGGGAGATGACCATAAGTCCCGCGCAGGTCAGTACCAGCTCCCACAGATAGTAGTACCAGAATTTCGGCTTTTTCAGCATCTCGCCCGTGGTGAGGCCGCTTTCGGCAGTGTGGCCGTTCTCGGCGTTGACCGGAGGCTTTTTCAAAAAGAAGCCGCACAGGAATAGAATGGCAAAAGTTATAAGGCCCAAAATCACAAAGGAGCCCCGCCACGCGCCGGTATATTCCGGCGTCCATGCCTGATAGAGCTTGCCGATGATGAAGCTTGAAAAGCCGAAGCCCATCAGCAGCACGCCGGAAACAAGTCCCCGCTTGTCGGGAAACCACTTCACCACGCTGCTCATCACAGCGATATAGGCCACCCCCGCGCCAAGCCCGCCCAGCACACCGAAGCCCAGATACAGC
>CAZLIJ010000014.1:2454-14845 GCA_964559305.1 uncultured Oscillospiraceae bacterium
CCGGCGCTCTGAGCTTTTGACGCGATGAAAAATCCCGCCAGCAGCAGCGCTCCGCCCAGCCACACGCCGGTTTTGGGTTTAAGCCTGTCACCGGCGAAGCCTGTTATTATCTGCCCCGTGCAGAAAAGGAACATGACAAGGGTGAAGGTCACGGAAAGCTTTGCCTTGGACCACTCCGAAAACTCAGCCGCGATGGGCACGGCCAGCACGCTCCACGCGTATACCACCCCCGCCAGCAGCAGCACGCCCACTCCGGCGGCCACATATTTTCCCCGGCCCGTACTCATTCGCCGGCTGCGGCCCTGCCCAGTGCCAGTCCCTTTGCGAAGGCCTCCTTGTTAAGCGGTATGAGATTTGCTTTTTTGCCAAGCTTGCGGACTATGGTGTCCAGCACCACGTCCTCCGGCAGGCATTTTGTGTAGCCGATATACACGCCCAGCATGATGATATTGAGCACCTTGGCGTTTCCCATCTCCAGCGCCAGCTCTGTTACAGGGGCCTTGACCACCTTCACGTCGCTTCTGGTCACTTCGTCGGTGACGATGGAGCTGTTGATGAAAAGCGTGCCGCCGGGCACCAGCTTATAGAGAAATTTATTAAGCGACGGTCCGTTCATAACCACAAGGTCGTCCATGGCGTCGCCCAGCGGCGCGCCGATGGGTTCGTCAGAGATGACAACATAGCAGTTGGCCGTGCCGCCCCGCTGCTCCGCGCCGTAGGACGGGAAAAAGGTGACGTTATAGTCAGTGGATTCGCAGGTGGCATAGCTCAAAAGCTTGCCCAGCATCATAACGCCCTGACCGCCGAAGCCGGCCACCATAAGATTTCTTTCCATTTTCTTACCCCCTTACCTGTCCCGGATGACGCCCAGCGGGAATTCTGCGAACATTTTGTCCTCCAGAAAGCCCAGCGCGTCGATGGGGTCCAGACCCCAGTTGGTGGGGCAGCTGGTGACTATCTCCACCAGCGAAAAGCCCTTGCCGTCCAGCTGATTCTGAAAAGCCTTTTTTATGGCTTTTCTTGTCTTTATCACATTGGCCGGGTTATTGCAGCTGACGCGCTCCAGATAGGCCGGATCGGTGAGCTCGTTCAATATCTCGCAAACGTGCATGGGATAGCCGTGGAGCTTTGGATCGCGGCCATTGGGAGCGGTGGTGGCCTTCATGCCCACCAGTGTGGTGGGGGCCATCTGGCCGCCGGTCATGCCGTAGATGCCGTTATTGATGAAAATGACCGTGATATTCTCGCCCCGGTTGGCGGCGGACATAGTCTCGGCAAGGCCGATGGAGGCCAGGTCGCCGTCCCCCTGATAGGTGTAGACAACCGTGTCGGGATTGCTGCGCTTTATGCCCGTGGCCACGGCGCAGGCCCGGCCATGGGGGGAGGTGGTGTTGTCGTAGGTTATGTATTCCATGCCAAGGCCGCAGCAGCCCACACCCAGCACGCAGGCGGTCTTATTTACTATATCCAGCTCCTCCAGCACCTCGCCGATGAGCTTATGCACTGTGCCGTGCATACAGCCCGGGCAGAAGCCGGAGACCGCGTCTTTTTTTATGGCGTTTGTGCGCCCGTATAGTTTTTCCATTTTCGTGACCTCCTCACTTCATAAGCGCTCTGGCTTTTTCCATGACCTCGTCCCGGCCCATTATCTCGCCGCCGGAGTGGAGGCAGGTATGGATGGGGCAGCGGTCCTTTACGGCCAGCTCCACATCCCTGGCCATCTGGGCAGGGATGGACATCTCCACGTCAAGTATGGCCTTTACCCTGCCGAAGTCCAGCTTTTCATAGCTTTCAAAGGGGAAGGGCGACAGGGTCTTGGGACGGATAAGTCCGGCCTTTATCCCCTCCCGGCGCAGCAGTGTCACCGCGGAACGGGCTATGCGGCCGCACACGCCGTAGGCCGTCAGCACTATTTCGGCGTCGTCAAGGAAAAGCTCCTCCACCTGCACGTCCTTTTTCCAGGAATCGTACATGGCTGCGTTATCGATGCACCTTTGCTGCTGATCTTTGGTGGACCAGCAGCCGGGCTTTATAAATGCCCTGCCCGCTGACGGGTCGTGACCCACCAGCGCCCAGTCATGGCACTCATCCTTAAGTCTTTTCACTTCCTCGGCGCTTCTCATGGGCGGCAGCACCACCGGCTCCATGATAGTGCCCAGAACGCCGTCGCCCAGTATAAGCACCGGGTTCCTGTCCCGCTGAGCATAGTCGAAGGCGGCGTAGGTCATATCCACGGCCTCCTGCACGGTGGCCGGTGCCAGCACCATCATCTGAAAGCCGCCGTTGCCGCTGGCCTTGGTGGCCTGATTATAATCCTGCTGGGCGGGCTGGATGGAGCCTATGCCCGGGCCGCCGCGGGCCATGTTGCAGTATACGATGGGTATTCTGGCCGACGCGCAGAAGCTGACGCCCTCGCTCATAAGGCTTATGCCGCAGCTGGAGGACGAGGTCATGGCTCTGGTGCCGCTGGAACCCGCGCCGTAGACCATATTGATGGACGCAAGCTCGCTTTCACCCTGCACGAACAC
Source organism: uncultured Oscillospiraceae bacterium (assembly GCA_964559305.1). Taxonomy (GTDB): domain Bacteria; phylum Bacillota; class Clostridia; order Oscillospirales; family Oscillospiraceae; genus UBA2922. Next base: position 4,983 of record CAZLIJ010000014.1, read on the forward strand.
TCCGCCCACCTCCGGCAGACGGCGGGAAAGGTATTCGGGGATCTCGTTTTGCGGGGTTATGGGATAGCCCGCGTAAAAGCGGCAGCCCGCGCGCACGGCGGCCTCCGCGACAGCTTCAGTACCCTTGAGAAATATTTTTTCTTCCACTTGTTTGCCTCCTTATCTGAAAACTTCGATGGCGGCGTCGGGGCACATGTTGGCGCACATGGCGCAGCCTATGCACTTTTCCGGATGGGCCGCCGTCACATAGGGATAGCCCTTTGAATTGACCTGGGCGCCGATCTCCAGCGCACCCTTGGGGCAGAACCGCACACAGTATCCGCAGCTTTTGCAGCTCTCCGCCCTGATTTTTACTTCTGCCATTTGTTTTCCTCCCTGGCTTATAGATTTATCTGTCCCATTCGTATTTGAGATAGAGCTTTATCGGCAGCAGCGGCAGCGTGGTTGCCGCCGCGGCGCTTTCATATATTTCTTCCCGGACACAGGCGCCCTCCACAGGCACGTACTCCTCCAGCAGGGCTTTGGTCTTTTCCATGCCGGCGGCAAATTCCTCAGCCGTGGTGGCCGGGCCCAGATTGGGATTTGCTATTATATGAAACTTTTTTATGTGCGAAACATTCAATATGGCGGATAAGGTGCAGTCGATGCTTACCGCGTCCTTTGACCAGGGGCGGTAGGGGTTGACCACATATAGCAATATGGAATCATCCCTGTTGAGAAGCCCCGCAAAGCCGCCTATCATCCTTGCGCCCGTGTCGTTGCCGCCTACGTCCAGAATGGTGATACTGTCCCTGCCGGCAAGACTTTCCGCCACGCCGCCCACCAGCGTGGGCGCGTCAAAAAACTGTCTTTCGCAGTGGAACATGACGCCCCGCGATTCCAGCTCCGCGCTTGCGTCCCGGGAGCGGTAAAGGGGCTTGGTCTGGTCCATATCGAAAAAGTCCACGCTGTTTTTTTTCGACAGCAGCGCCGCCAGATTGAGGGCGATCTCGCTTTTGCCGCAGCCGGCCTCTCCCAACAGTACTATGTTGTTTTTTCCATTTATTATGCTTTCAAACGCTTCGGCCATATTGTCCGCTCCATAGATGTGTGATATAATGCTGTCATAGCAAAATGAAATAGGTGATATATACGGATATCAAAAAACTTGAGATGCTCAAGGCTGTGGCCTCTTTTGGCAGCATCAGCAAAGCCGCCGAACGGATGGGTTACTCTCAGCCGGGGCTGACAGGTATGCTGAACCGGCTGGAGGACGAGATAGGCTTTCCCCTTTTGGACAGGGGCAGCGGCGGCGTGGTGCTGACCGCCCGGGGCAGAGAGCTTATGCCGGCCATAGATTCGGTGCTGGAGGCCTATTCCGGCTTTGAAACGGCGGCGGACGGCCTGCGCCATAACGGCGAGGACATTATCCGTGTGGCCACCTACACCAGCATGGCCCGTAGCTGGCTGCCCAAGGTGCTGCGCACCTTCAACGACGCCCACCCCCACGCAAAGCTGGTGGTGAAGGACGGCTCCGGCGGCGAGATAGAAAAGTGGGTGTCGGAGGGCTCGGTGGATGTGGGGCTTGCCAGCAGCAATTTTGCGGGCAGTCTTGAGTTCATCCATCTGTTCGACGACCCCTATTACGCCGTGCTGCCCGCCAGCGTCACCGCCGGGGACACCTACGACGTGCATAATTTCGAGGGTCAGAATTTTCTGGTACCCAGCTACGGCATGGATCTGGATGTTCTGCGCACATTGCAGCGCTATGGCGTGACGCCGGTGTTTTCCCTTATTGCCATGGAGGATCAGGCCGTCATCAAAATGGTGGAGCAGGGGCTGGGCGCCAGCATACTCTCCGCCCTTGTTTTGAAAGACTGCACCAGCGAGCTTACGCTGGCTCCTCTGGCGCCGGAATCCTTCCGGGAGCTGGGCATACTCATTAGATCCGCCAGGCAGTCCGGGCATCTTCTCAAGGAATTCATCGACTGCCTGCGCCGGGCTTCGCCGGAATACACAGATTAAATACCAAGCTGCCGTCCGCCTTGGCGGACGGCAGCAGTTTTTTTATTCGAATATCCGGGCAAATATGGGCAGAGAGTCCTCAATGGTCTTTTTTGCCACGCAGTAGCTCAGGCGGAAATAGCCCTCCACGCCGAAGTCGTCCGATGGGACTATCAGCAGGTTCTGGGCCTTGGCCTTGTCCGAAAAGGCCTTGGCGTCTCCGCCGGGAGCCTTGACGAAAAGATAGAAGGCGCCGTCGGGCTTGGCGCACTCATAGCCGATCTTTTTCAGGCCCTCGTAGAGTATGGTGCGGTTGACCTCATAGGCCTCCAGATCGGGCCGCTCGCCGGCGCAGCGGGCCACAACCTTCTGGATGAGAGAGGGGGCGCACACAGAGCCGATGACACGGGCAGCGCCCGCGCAGGCGGCGTATATCTCCTTCGCGTCGGTGAGCTGGTCGGGGATGCAGATATATCCCAGGCGCTCGCCGGGCAGGGACAGGGACTTGGAGTAGGAATAGCACACTATGGTGTCCTTATAAACTGACGGCACCCATGTTACCACGGCTCCGCCGTAGACAAGCTCTCTGTACGGCTCGTCGGAAACAAGATATATGGGGTGGCCGAACTGCTCCGATTTTTTTGTCAGGATGGCGGCCAGCTTTTCCAGCGTCTCCCGGCTGAACACCACGCCGGAGGGGTTGTTGGGTGAGTTGATGATGACGGCCTGGGTGTGGGCGGTCAGCATATTTTCAAGGCTTGCAAGGTCTATCTGGAAATCCTTTGTGTCGGCGGGGACATACTTGAAAACGTTGCCGGTGCCCTCCACAAAGGGGCGGTACTCCGGGAAAAACGGTGCCACAGCCAGCACCTCGGTGGCGCTGTCCACATTAAGGGCGCGCATGACAGTGACCAGCGCGGGAGCGGCGCCGCAGGTGAAATAAAGATTGGAGGGCTTTATCTCCATGCCCATGCGGGCGGTGAGATCCTCCGCCACAGCCTTGCGCACGCCGTCATAGCCGGGGGCGCTGGTGTAGCTGTGGACAGCCAGACTGTCCTCATGCTCCACGATGTCTATTATGGACTCGTTCACCTTTTTGGGGGAGGGAATGCTGGGGTTGCCCAGACTGAAGTCATAGACATTCTCTTTGCCCACAATTGCGGCCTGCTTAAGTCCGTACTCAAAAAGCTCCCGTATGCAGGAACGGGTGGTGCCAAGGCCGTAAGTGTATTTGTTGTACATATCGCGCCTCCGTTTTAATAATTATAGTCATATTTTAGAACGTATTTGCGGCTTTGGCAAGAAGGATATAGCAATATGTATATAGCATAATGCTATATACTGCCAGAGGAAAAAACGATTTTGTTTATTTCGGCAAAATTCTGTGTTAAAATGTGGCGGTAAGATTTTTGAAATTTTCTATCGAAAGGACCGATAACCATGCGCCTTAGCTACGATCAGGAAAAAAACCTTGTCCACGGCATTTTCGCCGCCTCCGGCTTTGACGACGGCGACGCCGACATAATAGCCAAAGTAATCACCCACTCGGATTTCACCGGGGTATACTCCCACGGCCTTTCCCGGCTCACCCGATATATGCGCCAGATAAAGGTGGGCGCGCTGAACAAAGACCCGGAATTCAAAAAAGTGCTGGACGACAAGGCCGTGCTGGTATTTGACGGGGACAACGGCTCCGGCATCGTATCGGTGAACAAAGCCTATGAGCAGGCGCTGGTGAAGGCTCGGGAATTCGGCATTTCCTTTGCCTCCGGGCGGCACAACGCCAACATCGGCTGCGGCTCCTATTACGGCTGGCGGGCGGCGAAGGACGGGATGATATGTATTCTGGGCTGCAACACCTACGCCTTTTCCTCGCCCTACGGCGGCGCTGACCGGCTTATAGGCACAAACCCCATAATAGCCGCCGTTCCCGCCGGGGAGGAGTTCCCCATAGTGATGGATATTTCCACCACCCATGTGGCCATGGGCAAGATACAGGCCGCCCAGCGGGAGGGCAAGTCCATTCCCGCTGACTGGGCCAGAGATTACGACGGCAGCCCCACCACCGACCCCGCTCAGGCCTTCTCTCTCAGCTCCATCGCCGAGCACAAGGGCTACGGGCTGGCCGTTATAGTGGACGCGCTGAGCACCATGCTCTCCGGCGCGGCCTACGGCTCGGACATCGGACTTTTTTCCAAGCTGGAAAAGGAAAACACCGGCTTTTTCCTCATCCTCATCGACCCCTCCAAATTCATGCCTCTGGATGAGTTCAAAAAAACCGCCGACCGCTACATCCGCATGATGAAAAGCAGCCGCAAGGCCCAGGGCGTAAAGGAGATATATCTACCCGGCGAGATAGAATTCAAAAAATACCGGGAAAACCTCGTCAGCGGCATGGAGTTCAGCGAAGCGCTGGAAAAGGAGCTGACGGAGCTTGCGGTTTCGCTGGGTGTTGTAAAGGCCGGCACGGATTTTGCCGGTCTGGTGGCCGCGTTCAATAAATGATCTGGCTTTTGTAAAAGCGCGTCGTTTTGAGAAGCAAAGCGGCGAGGGATAACACAACATCTTAAAAAAGGCGCAGGGCAAAATTTTCATTTTGCCCCGCGCCACTTTTTATTTTTTAAGGCTTTCAAGATAGTTTTCCGGCCCCAAATCGTATAGATCCTCGCCCCGGGCGTCTATCACCACGGTCAGGGGCAGAGCTTCCACCGTGAGCTTTCTCAAGGCCTCGCAGCCCAGATCCTCCCAGCAGATGATCTGTGCGGACTTTATATGCTGGGCCACAAGCGCTCCCGCGCCGCCCACGGCAGCCAGATACACAGCGCCGTTTTTCACGATGGAATCCTTAACGGCGGCGCTGCGGCGGCCCTTGCCAATCATTATTTTAAGTCCCCTGTCCAGCAGGGCCGGAGTATAGGCGTCCATACGCCCGGCGGTGGTGGGGCCGGCAGCGCCGATGACCTGCCCCGGTCTTTCCGGGGTGGGGCCGGCGTAGTATATGGCGGCGCCGTTTATATCAACGGGCAGGGGCTTTCCGGCCTTTATAAGCTCTGTCATACGCAGATGGGCGGCGTCCCGGGCGGTGTAGACCGTTCCCGATAAAAGCACCGTGTCCCCCGCTGTCAGATTTTTCAGCGCCTCGTAGGTGACGGGAGTTTTAAGTATATATTCCATATTATCGCCTCACAGTTCCGCCGACGCCCTGCGGGTGGCGTGACAGCTCATATTCACTGCCGCCGGCAGTCCGGCCACATGGGTGGGCATGGTCTCTATGGCAAGGCCAAGGGCGGTGGTTTTGCCGCCGAAGCCCTGAGGGCCGATGCCCAGCGAGTTTATTTCTTCCAGCAGCTCCTTTTCCAGCGCGGCGTAATACGGGTCGGGATTGGGCTCATCCAGCGGGCGCAGCAGCGCCTTTTTTGCAAGGTACGCCACCTTGTCGAAGGTGCCGCCTATGCCCACGCCCATGATAACCGGCGGGCAGGGATTGGGCCCGGCAAGACGCATGGTCTCCACCACGAAGGCCTTGACGCCCTCCACCCCGTCGGAGGGTTTGAGCATGGCAAGCCTGCTCATATTTTCGCTGCCGAAGCCCTTGGGAGCCACGGTAAGTCTGAGCCTGTCCCCGGGGACAAGGTGCACGGTCAGGGCGGCGGGGGTATTGTCCCCGGTGTTGCCCCGTCTTATGGGGTCGCCCACCACGCTTTTGCGCAGGCAGCCCTGCTCATAGCCCCGGCGGACGCCCTCGTTGACGGCGTCCTCAAAGCTCCCCTGAATGTGGACCTCCTGACCTATCTCCGCAAAAACGCAGGCAAGGCCGGTGTCCTGACATACGGGCAGGGAGTTTTTTTCGGCGGCGGCCATATTCTTCTCCAAAATATTCAGCGTGTTTGCGGCTCCCGGCCAGGGCTCTGTCTTTTCGGCGTTCCGTATGGCCCGGGCCACATCCGGCGGCAGGACGCGGTTTGCGCTTATGCAAAGCTCCGCCACGGCGGCGCTTATATTCTCGGCTTTTATTTCTCTCATGTGCCTTCTCCTTGTCTCAGATATAGCGTTATAATTATACCGCCTGCCGCCATAAATTACAGCATATTTTTTCAGCTTTTGCCTAAGGAGCCGAAAATGGTTTTTTATTTGACAAAGACACATATTGTAATATAATTAAATGATTAATCTATACACAATGCAAAAGAGGAAAATAATGCTTGATTTTTTAAGGCAAGAGGGTATCGACCCCAAAATTATTGATGGGATAGAGGACTTCAGAAAGCGTTATCCCGCCGTTGACGGCATGGCATACCGGGTGCCAAAGCCCAAATACTATTATTATGGCAAAGATATATGGGAGGAAGCGGCGGCGGCGCTGCTCTCCGGCGAAAACCTGCTGCTGGTGGGGCCAAAGGCCACCGGCAAAAATGTGCTGGCGGAAAATCTGGCCGCGGCCTTTGGCCGCCCGGGCTGGGACATCTCCTTTTATCTGAACACCGACGCGGCCTCCCTTATCGGCACGGACACCTTTGCCGACGGCAAGGTCACGCTGCGCCGGGGGCCCATATATCAGTGCGCCGAAAACGGCGGCTTCGGCGTGCTTGACGAGATAAACATGGCAAAAAACGAATCGCTGGCCGTGCTCCACGCCACGCTGGACTTCCGGCGCATTATCGACGTGCCGGGCTATGACCGCATTGAGCTTGCCCCCTGCACCCGTTTTATCGCCACCATGAACTATGGCTACGCCGGCACGCGGGAAATAAACGAGGCGCTGGCCTCCCGCTTCATGGTGATAAATATGCCCGTCATCTCCGGCGACAATCTGGAAAAGCTGCTGAAAATCCAGTTCCCAAAAATGAACGACAACTATGTGCGGCAGTTTTCAGGCCTGTTTCAGGATATCCGCAAAAAGTGCGACAGCTCCGAAATATCCACCAAGGCACTGGATCTGCGGGGTCTGCTGGCGGCAGCGCAGCTCATTCAAAACGGACTTTCCGCCGGGAGGGCGCTGGAGCTGGGCATTACAAACAAATCCTTTGACGATTTTGAGCGCCAGCTGGTGGCGGATATTATCTCCGTGCGCATCCCCGCCGGCCTGACCGGGAAGGACATTTTCGAGTCTTGAACGAAGTAACCGACGCGCAGAAACGGCGCGCTGTCAACATCATATGGAACTCCGCCAAGGACTACTCCTTCCAGCCGGATTTTAAAGCCTACGACAGCGAGGGGCAGGCGGAGCTTTACTGGAACTGCATCATCGGCGCGGTCAGGCGGCACTATGACTATCCCAGGCTTGAGAGCATTTTTCTTTCCTTCCAGCAGTATGAGGATTCCGACGTATACGAGGGGCTTTTGTGGCTGGGGCTGGAAAACTGTGTGTACGAAAAAGAGCTGGCGGAGCGCCCGGCGCTGAGATCGCTGCGGGAAAGCTACGCCCGGCGGGTGACTGCCGCGGGCAGACCCAGGGACGAGAACGATTTTTACGGCCTTATGGCCTGGGCGCATTTTTCCCGGGTTCTGGGAACGGAGCCCGAGCTGAACGCCTATGACAAAAAGCTGCTGGACGATATGGAGTTTCCCGCAGAAGCGACCACCGACGATATTGCCCAAAGAGCGAAAGCTCTTTTCCAGCGGTGGTTCCAGATATCCACGGAGCTGAAAAAGAAGAAAAAAAAGCAGCGCCGGTTCCATCTGGCGCCGGAAAGAAAACGCGCCGGCGGCAAGACCCGCTACCGCAGATTCGGTCTGGGCTTTGCCGACCACCCCAAAAATGTCTACGGCGGCAGCGAGGCCGGCGGTCAGGAAAACGACCGGGCGCCGCTGACCAAAATGTCGGATTCCCAGCTGAGGGAATTCATGGAGACCAAATACGGCAGGCCCATATACTCCAAAAAGCAGACCGAGGAGCTGGAAAAGCTTTTGTGCACCGGCAACCATCAGGACTGCCACCTGCATTTCACCCGGGGCGAGCCTGTGAAGGGCAAGATACAAAACGGCTTTGAAGCCCTGCAAAAAACCAACGAGGCAAAGCAGATAGAAAAAAACCGGCAGTATTATCAGATGAATCTCACCCGCAGCCGCACTTCTATCACCAAGCTCACCGGCAGACTGCAAAACTCCATCCTGCTGCACCTGCAGCCCGCTCCCGTGAAGGCCAACACCGGCCGCTTGAACGGCGGCGCCGTGTGGCGGGCCGTGCTTTTGAACGACAGCCGGGTATTTATCCGCGACGAGCAGGACAACATGGGCGATCTGAGCGTTGACATCCTGCTGGACGCCTCCACTTCCCAGAAAAACAGGCAGGAGCTGGTCTCCAGTCAGGGCTACATCATTGCGGAAAGCCTGACCAAATGCGGCATTCCCTGCCGGGTCATGTCCTTTTGCTCCATGACCGGCTACACAATGGTGCATATTTTCAGAGACTACAACGAGATAAGCCGGAACGGGCGCATTTTTGAATATGTTTCCAACGGCTGCAACCGTGACGGGCTGGCCATAAGAGCCGTGCACCATCTGATGAACGGTTCGCTATACGAGCACAAGATACTGATAATCCTCTCCGACGTTAAGCCCAACGATATACGCAAAATGCGGGGCAGCGGCGAAAACGAATTCATACCCTACGAAACCCAGGCCAGTCTGGCCGACACCGCGCTGGAGGTACGCCGGGCAAGAGCCGACGGAATAGCGGCGGTATGCGTTTTCACCGGCGACGACGAGGATGTGCCCTCCGCCAGGGAGGTCTACGGTCAGGACTTTGCCCGCATACACTCCATGGATCAGCTGGCGGACACCGTGGGCATACTTATCCAAAACCAGATCAAAAACATTTGACTTTTTCAACACGAGGGGGGTCATACACATGAACAAAAAGAAAGCCGCGATGTTTGCCGTGGGTACTGCCGCCTGCGGAGCGGTGCTGGCTGTGGCGGATGTGTACCGCTACACCTTTTACCGCAGCCGCTCCGCCCTGTCTTCGGCGCTTCTCCACAGGAAAAGCCACAACGCCGAATACTACGACCGGAGAAAGCAGGACGCCCTTGCGCTGGAAAACCGCCCCCACGAGGTTTTGACCATGGCCTCCGACCGGGGCTACACCCTCAACGGCTTTTATTACCGGGCGGGCAGCGAGCGGAGCAAAACCATATGCTACATCGTCCACGGCTATCGCTCTGACCACGCCGACACCGCCGGGCCCTTCGCCGGGTATTATCTCAGCCGGGGCATCGACATTTTCTGTGACGATCATGTGGCCTCAGGGGTGTCCGGCGGGCACTTCATCGGCTATGATTATCTGGAAACCATGGACTGTCTCAAATGGATAGAGCTGCTGAAAAAGCGCTTCGGCAGCGATATACGCATAATACTACACGGGTTTTCCATGGGCGGGGCCACTGTGGCCAATATGAGCGATAAATGCCCCGACAATGTGAAATTCATCGTCTGCGATTCCGGCTACACCAGCGCGAAAGAGCTGCTGACAGCCAGCGGCGACATCAAGATACCCTGGTTTTTCGGCGCCCTCAACGCGCTGAACAGGCTCATCGCAAAATACGATCTGCGGGATACCGATGTGCGCCCAGCGGTGCGAAACACCAGTGTGCCCATGCTTTTTGTCCACGGCACCGACGATCCCACCGTGCCGCCGGAGATGGGCAGGGAGCTTTACGGCATATGCTCCGCGCCCACCAAGGAGCTGCTGCTGGTGGACGGGGCAAGGCACGTTGAATCGGTCTACCGTGACCCGGACGCTTATATGAAGGCTCTGGACAGCTTTTTAAAACGCTGTATCGCCTGAGCTGTATCGCCTGAATAGAAACTCCCGCCGGAAATTCCGGCGGGAGTTTCTATTGGTTTTTACCACGCTTCGCTGTCGTCAAAATCCACCAGTG
>CAZLIJ010000015.1:0-519 GCA_964559305.1 uncultured Oscillospiraceae bacterium
ATTATTTAGGAGGAAACAGAATTGTTTAGAGGTAAAAATTACAGAGACAGCTCAAAGCTGTACGATAAACAGACCGTATATGACCCCCAGGAGGCATTTGATCTGGTGGTCAAAACCAGCAAGGCAAAGTTCGACGAGACCGTTGAGCTGCATGTGAAGCTGGGTGTTGATGGCCGTCACGCCGACCAGCAGGTCCGCGGCGCCATCGTTCTGCCCAACGGCACCGGCAAGGTCAACCGCGTCCTTGTTTTCTGCAAGGAAGAGCGTATTGACGAGGCCAAAGAGGCCGGCGCTGATTATGCCGGCGGTATGGATCTGGTTGAGAAGATCCAGAAAGAGAACTGGTTCGAGTTCGATACCGTTATCGCCACCCCGGATATGATGGGCACTGTTGGCCGTCTGGGCAAAGTGCTGGGCCCCAAGGGCCTGATGCCGTCTCCCAAGGCCGGCACCGTCACCCCCAACATCAAGCAGGCCGTCAGCGAAGCCAAGGCCGGCAAGATCGAGTACCGTCTTGAT
>CAZLIJ010000015.1:541-13573 GCA_964559305.1 uncultured Oscillospiraceae bacterium
CATCGGCAAGGTGTCCTTCGGCGCGGAAAAGCTCACCGAGAACTACAACACGCTGATCTCCGCCATCATCAAGGCGAAGCCCGCGTCCGCCAAGGGCCAGTATGTCAAGAGCTGCGTCACCGCCTCCACCATGGGCCCCGGCGTAAAGATCAACTCTCAGAAGATAGTTTGAACCATCAGATATCTTAACATAAGATAAAAAAGAGGCTGCTGTTGAAGCAGCCTCTTTTTTTTGCGCCGTTTCATCGCCGCGCAGCTTATCCCAGCCCGGCAACCGTAATCCAAGCCAGCACCGCAGGGCGCGATGACTGCTCGTTTTAGTGACTGCACCGTAGGGCGCGACGACTCGCTCGTTTATACCCCGCGGGGGAATAATGATAGTGGCCTACGGGCTGACGCGCCGGGGTCGTCGCGCCCTACGGATATATACAAACCGTTTATCATTATGAAAAAGCAGGCCACCGCAAAACTGCGGCAGCCTGTTTTTGTATATTTGTTTTATCTTTCCATGAACCGGGCCAGAAACTCTTTTGTTTCCGGCTTTTCAGGAGCGGTGAATATCTGCTTTGGCTGACCCTGCTCCCATATGACGCCGTCCTTCATAAACACCACCCGGCTGGAAACGTCCCGGGCGAAGGCCATCTCGTGTGTCACCACCAGCATGGTCATGCCGTCGCCGGCCAGTGTGCGCATTACGCTAAGCACCTCGCCCACCATTTCCGGGTCAAGGGCGCTGGTAGGCTCGTCGAACAGCAGTATCTCCGGATCCATGGCAAGGGCGCGGGCAATGGCCACACGCTGCTTCTGGCCGCCGGATATCTGCCTGGGCTTGGCGTTTATATACGGGGCCATACCCACACGGTCAAGATATTTCATAGCGGTGTCCATGGCTTCGGCCTTGCCGCGCCTGAGCACCTTTGTCTGACCTATGACGCAGTTTTCCAGCACGGTCATGTTGCTGAAAAGATTGAAGGACTGGAACACCATGCCAACCTTTGTCCGATACGCGGATTCACTGACCTTGCCGGTGGTGACATCGTCGCCGTGGAACAATATGCTGCCGGAGCTTGGAGTTTCCAGCAGATTTATGCACCTGAGCAGGGTGGACTTGCCGGAGCCGGAGGCGCCGATAATGCTGGTCACATCCCCCGGGCACACGGAAAAGTCGATGTCCCTGAGCACCTCATTGGAACCGAAGCTTTTGGACAGGTGGCTTATCTGCAAGATAGGGTCGCTCATATCACATTTTCCCCCTGTCGTCAAATTCGCGGCTGTGCTCGGAAAAGCGCTCGTCGGTCTTTGCCGGAAAACTCATGGTGCCGCTGGTGTAGGCCAGAGTGTCGGTGGTGCTCAGATCGTAGCCCTCCGGCCCATCCAGCCGGTGCTCCCACCAGCGCAGAAGCCGGGAGCATACCAGGGTCATCACAAGGTATATCACCATGGCGATGGTCATGGACTCAAAGGTGCAGTAATAGGTTCCGGCGTTCTGCTTTGCCACATAGAAAAGCTCCACAACGCCGATGACGGACAAAACCGAGGAGTCCTTGATGTTTATAATAAGGTTGTTGCCTATCTGAGGAATGATATTTCTGAGGGCCTGGGGGAACACCACGTGCAGCATGGTCTGGAAATGGGACATACCGATGGCCTTCGCGCCTTCGGTCTGGCCCACATCCACGGAGAGTATGCCGCCGCGGACGGTTTCGGCCATGTAAGCGCCGGTGTTGATGGACACGATGAAAAATGCCGCTGTCCACATACCCATATGTATATTCAAATACTGCATGGCGCCGAAATAGATGAACATGGCCTGCACCATCATTGGCGTACCCCGAAAGACTTCAACATAAATGTTCAGGATGAGCCGCGCCAGCCACAGCAGAGCCTTCTTCGGCCAGGGGTCCTTTTTTGATACGGGTATGGTCTGGACAATACCCACAAGAAAGCCGATGAGACATCCAACGATGGTGCCTACCAGAGCTATCACCAGAGTCTTGCCCGCGCCAATAAGGAAGGACTGGCCGTATTTTTCCAGCAGAAAAACTATTCTGCCGCCGAAATCGGTGGGAAATGTTGTGGTCATGTATGCGCGCTCCTTTCACTTTGCCGCGTCGGCGGCGGGGCTGCGGTGCCGGTTTAAGGTCAGTTGCTCAGGGGCTGATTGGCAATGGCGGTGTCCATCATGGAGTTGAAATCGTCCGCGGTGTAGTTCTTCAAAACTCCGTTGCACAGCTCCACCAGCTGGCTGTTGCCCTTCTGGATGGATATGCCGATGTTGATCTCCTCCTCGGAGACAGCGTAGTTGCCGTCATTGCCAGTGAAGTCCAGCAGCTTCAGCGTGGGGTACACAGCGCAGGCGGCCATGGCGGTGGGCATATCGGTGCACACAAGATCGCAGGCTCCCGCGTTCAGGGAGGTGAGCATACCGGAGGTGTCGGCCTGTGCGGGCAGGATATTGGCGTTCTTGATCTGGGGCAGGCAGGTGTCGTACCAGACAGTGTTTATCTGGCTTGTGCAGGTGGCGCCCTCCAGGTCGGCGATGCTCTTGGCGCTGGCATACTTGCCGTCGGCCTTAACCAGAGTCACAATGGAGGCGTAGTAGTAGGGGGAGGAGAAGTCCATGGAGGTAAGACGCTCGGAGGTAATGGACTGGCCGCAGATGCCGGCGTCGATAGCGCCTGACTGGACAGCCATGGGGATGGAATCCCAGTCCATCTTGTGCACTTCAAGGGTCCAGCCGTTGGCGTCGCATATCTTCTGGGCCATCATCACGTCATAACCGTTGGCGTAGTCGTTGCTCTGGTAGATGGGAACGGCGCCGTTGGAGTCGTCGTTCTGGGTCCAGTTATAGGGGGCGTAGCCGCATTCCATGCCTACGCGGAAGACCTTGGTGTTCAAAACGGAATCGGCTGCGGGGGTGTAGGTGGGGGCGGAATCGGTCTGAGCCGTGCCGGCGCTGCCGCAGGCGCACAGCGCCAGTATCATTACCAGAGCCAGCAGCAGGGCGGAAATCCTTCTCATTGTCATTTTTCGTACCTCTTTCTCAAAATAATTTTCAAACAAAAAACCATGAGCCCTTCAATGAAGAACTCATGGTCTGAAATCAAAACGGATACGGTGCACCGCCCGAAGATTTTAGCCATGGCAGCGCTCCATCGAAATGGCAGTCCGGCGGATATTGTCCGACGACCCAGGCAATCCATCGGTCAGGAAACCGAAAGACCCTTCGGCGGATGCCCCTTTCACTTCCCGGTTCCTGCCGGTTGATGAAGCTACTGATGACTACCGCGCCTCTACCATGTTTTATTGTTGCCCATTATACGAGGCAAATTTGTTTTGTCAATACGTTAAAGCACAAAACCGTGAACTTAAACGTATTTTTCTTCGTATCATAGCTGCCTTATATGCACAAATACCACAAATTGGGGCTTACTCCGCAGCTGAAGCCGAGGGCTGGGCATCCTTTTTGCCCGAAATGGACTTGATGACCAGCAGCGTGCCCACAGTCATTACAATGCCGATAGCAAGGCAGATGACCGCGTTCTGCACAAAGCCCGCGATGATGTAGTTTACAAAGCATATGGCGCCCACTGTGGCCGCGTAGGGCAGCTGGGTGGACACGTGGTTGACGTGGTTGCACATGGCGCCGGCTGAGGCCATGATGGTGGTGTCGGATATGGGGGAGCAGTGGTCGCCAAACACCGCGCCGGCAAGACAGGCGGATACGCCGATGATGAAAAGTGAGCTGTCGGCGGGGAAAACATAGGTGACGATGGGGATGAGAATGCCGAAGGTGCCCCAGCTGGTGCCGGTGGAGAAGCTTAATAGGCAGGCCACAAGGAAGATGATGGCCGGCAGGAAGCTAAAGAGTGAGCCGGCTGCCGAGCTCATCACCGCCGCCACGAAATATTTGCCGCCCAGAAGGCCGGTCATGTTTTTCAGGGAGGTGGCGAAGGTCAGGATGATAATGGCCGGAACCATGTTTATGAAGCCCTTGGGCACACAGGCCATGGCGTCCTTAAAGCTCATAAGCTTGCGGCACAGGAAGTATATGATAGTAAATATCAGCGCGATGAGAGAGCCCCAGGGCAGGGCCACAAAAGCGTCGGTATTGGCAAAAGCCTCCACAAAATTGCCGAAGCAGCCGCTTTCAGCGTCCCAGTAGCCGCCCACATACACAAGACCGGCTACGCAGAAGATGATAAGCACCGCCACCGGCAGAATAAGGTCGATAACTCTGCCTTTTTCGCTGTGAGGCTCGTTTTCCAGCCCCTCGTCCACATGCTCGCCGGTGGTGTAAAGATCACCAAGCTTTGCGTTCATCTCGTGGAGCTTCATGGGGCCGTAATCAAATTTCATCAGCACAAGGGATACCACAAACACGATGGTCAGCAGGGAATAGAAGTTGTAGGGGATGGCACGGACGAAAAGATCGATGCCGTTGGCGTCCTCCACAACGCCGGACACCGCCGCCGCTTAGGAGGATATGGGCGCGATCATACATATGGGCGCGGCCGTGGCGTCGATAAGATAGGCAAGCTTTGCCCGTGAGATGCGCTGGCGGTCACATATGGGCTGCATCACGCTGCCCACGGTCAGGCAGTTGAAATAATCGTCTATAAATATCAAAACGCCCAGAAAAAAGGTGGCCATCATGGCGCCGGCGCGGGACTTTATATGGGTCTCAGCCCAGCGGCCAAAGGCGGCGGAGCCGCCGGAGCGGTTGATAAGGGATACCATGATGCCCAGAATGATAAGAAACAGGAATATGCCCGCGTTGTCCGCTATGGCGGACACCATACCGTCGTTGATTATTGCGTCCAGCGCGCCAACGGGCTTGAAGTTGGCAAAAAACATTCCGCCCAGAAGAATGCCGATGAACAGGGAGGAATAGACCTCCTTTGTTATCAGCGCCAGTATGATGGCCACAATGGGCGGAACCAGCGCCCAGAAGGAGAACGCCATATTGCTGGAGGATGTGATGATGCCTGTGCCCTCGCACACATCGCACTCGGCGCCGTTTGCTGTGCCGGTGCCGTCGCAGGTGGTACAGGTGATGCTTCTGGCCGGAGCTTCGGCGGCCTGGGTACCGTCCGCCAGGGCAAAGGCCGTCAGCAGTGTGGCCGCCAGAATGACAAGCAGCACTACCGCCAGAAACTTGCGGGATGATCTCATGTTGATTACCTCCAAAAAAATCGTGAACAGACAAAACTGTTCACGACAAAAAACCAATATGGCGCGCGCGACAGCTCTCCGCAAATAATTGCGACAGTCCGCCGGATATTTTCCGGCAGCCCAGGCATGTAACCGGTCAGGAAACCGGAAAAGCCTTCGGCGGAGAACCCTTTCGCTTCCCCGGTTCCTGCCGGGCTTGTGAAGCTACTGATGATCGCCGCGCCTCTATCTCACCTGTTCAATTGACTACAATTATACGGCAAAATGTTCATTTGTCAACAAAAAAGCTCTTATTTCACCAAAAAATCGGGGCTTCCCGGCAGGAAGCCCCGATTTGAGGATAATGTGAATCAAAATGCTTTATCGTGAACCTTTGTCATATGGGATGCCCTCAGCCTTGGGCGCGCGGGAGTTTTTGGAGGTGAAGGCCAGCACCACAAGTGAGATTATATACGGCAGCATATTGTATACGGAGCCGGGGATGTTCAGCGACACAAGGAAGGGGAAGCCGGAGTACACGTTTGAAAGGGCCCGGAACAGTCCGAACAGCAGCGCCGCCAGGGCGATGCGTTTTGGTTTCCACTGGCCGAAGATCATGACTGCCAGAGCCAAAAAGCCGAAGCCGGCCACGCCGTATTCAAATTTCCATTCGCTGACGCCGGCAGTGATATAAACTATGCCGCCCAGACCGCCCAGCACGCCGGATATCAGCACGCCGGCCCAGCGCATTTTATATACGTTGATGCCCACGCTGTCCGCCGCCTGGGGATGCTCGCCGCAGGCCTGCAGCCGCAGACCGAAGCGGGTGCGGTAGAGCATGATGGACACGATAACCAGCGCTATCACGGCCAAAAGCATGAACCAGTTGAACTCAAAGCCGCCCAGATTGACGATAAAAGCCTTTTTTGTGCCGATGTACTGCACAGTGGCGGATACGTTGTCCGGGTTTTCCGCGGTGTTGACCGCTTTCACGATGACCACCGCTGCGGCCGTGGCCAGCAGGTTTAGAGCCGTGCCGATGATGGTCTGGTCGGCCTTGCAGTTGACGCAGGCCACCGCCAGCAGAGCGGAGAATATAAGTCCCACCAGCATGGCTGCAAGCACGGTGAGCAGGATGATAACAAAGGCGGGAGTATCGGGGGATAGATATTTCAGCATCAGCGAGCCGCCCAGAGCGCCCATGACCATGATGCCCTCAAGACCCAGGTTTATGATGCCGGAATGCTCGGAAATGCAGCCGCCCAGAGCCACCAGCATAAGCACGGAGGCAAAGATAAGAGTGTACTGAATAAGCAGTATCATTCCTCATCGCCTCCTTTCGGAGAGTCCGCGGTGTCGGGCGGAGCGGGTGTGTCGCCCTTATCTGAGGACGGAGGTATGCTGTCCGCGGGCGTGCCCGTATTGGACACATCCGGCGCACTTCCCGCCTCGGCAGCAGCTGCGCGTTTTTCGTCCCGCCGGTCCATGCCCTTGTCCATGGCATAGCGGAATATGGCCACGAAGCCGCAGAGGTAAATGATTATTGATGAGATAAGGTCGGAGATCTGGGCGCAGTACATGGATTTATCCAGATACGCGCCGCCGCTGGTGATGTGCTGGATAAAGTAAGAGGAGAAAATGGAGCCGATGGGGTCCAGGCCGCCCAGAAAAGCCGCCGCGATACCGTTGAAGCCCATGCCGGGCACACTGGAGGCGGTGCACTGCCAGGGCTCAAAGCCTGTCAGATACAAAAGGGCCGCGCCGATGCCGGCAAGACCGCCGCCGATGGCCAGAGTGAGGATGATATTGCTTTTCTCTCTCATGCCGCAGTATTTGGCCGCGTCTTTGTTGCAGCCGGTGGCCAGCAGCTCATAGCCCAGCCGGGTCTTGCTGAGTATGACCCAGATCAGCACGGCGAACAGCACCGAAAGAGGAATCGCAATGGTAACGTAAAGATTGTTGCTGAATAGCTTTTCAAGCCCCAGCGTGGGCAGCAGGGCGGAGGAATTGTAATTTGCCAGAGTGTAGGTATAAGGACTGGTGGGCTCCTTCACCACGGTGAGCAGCATATTGACGGCATATAGCCCGATCCAGTTGAGCATGATGCCGGAGATGACCTCGTTTACGTTGCAGTAGGCCTTCAGCGCGCCGGTTATCGCGCCGAAGATCACCCCCGCCAGCATGGCGGCGATAAGGCACAGATACCAGGGCCAGTGCCAGACAAGGGCCGCATAAAGGCAGGCCCCCGCGCCGACCACATACTGACCTGCGGCGCCGATATTGAAAAGGCCCACCTTGTAGCAAAACTGGATGGACAGCGCGCACATCAGCAGCGGCGCGGTTTTCACAAGGGTGCTTCCAAAATATTTCAATCCCACCTGCTGATTGGGATAGGTGAAGAAGTTTTTGACGATGGTGCATATGGCGTCCCACGCGCCCTGGGCGTTGATGAACAGCAGCACGATGTAGCCGATGAGAAGGCCCATGACGATGCACAGCAGGGAGGCGAGCAGTGACTGGACGCCCTGCCGCCGCCAGAAAGAAATTCTGTTTTGTTCCATCCTCAATCCACCTTTCTCTTGGCGCCGGCCATGTAAAGCCCCAGTTCTTCAACAGAGACGGCCTTGGGGTCAAATTCGCCCACGATCTCGCCCTCGTACATCACAAGGATGCGGTCAGGCACGGTCATGACCTCGTCCAGCTCCAGCGACACCAGCAGCACGGCCCGCCCGGCGTCCCGCTGGGCCACCAGCTGCTTGTGTATATACTCGATAGCGCCCACGTCAAGACCACGGGTGGGCTGCACAGCCACAAGAAGCTCCGGCTCCTTGTCCAGCTCCCGGGCCACGATGGCCTTTTGCTGGTTGCCGCCGGACATGCTGCGGGCGACGGTGGCCGGCCCCTGACCGGAGCGGACGTCATACTGGGCTATAAGTCTTTCGGCATAGGCCCGTATGTTTTTCTTTTTAAGAAAGCCTGCCTTGTCTGTGAATTCCGGCTCAAAATAGCGCTGAAGCACCAGATTATATTCAAGAGTGTAGTCCAGCACCAGCCCGTGCTTGTGCCGGTCCTCGGGGATGTGGCTCATGCCGTTCACGCTGCGCCGGCGTATGGGGGCGCGGGTGATGTCCTGCCCGCACAGGCTTATTTTGCCACCGCTGACGCTTTCAAGACCGGTAAGCCCGTACACAAGCTCCGTCTGGCCATTGCCGTCGATACCGGCTATGCACACAATCTCACCGGCGCGCACGTCGAAGGAGACGTTTTTGACGGCGTTGTTGTTGTGCATTTTGGATGCTACCGTCATGTTTTCCACGCTCAGGATGACTTCCCCGGGGGCTTTTGGCTGCTTGTGGACCACAAAGTCCACGTCCCTGCCCACCATCATGCGGGAAAGCTCCTCTTTGCAGGTGCTGCACACGTCCACTGTGCCCACATACTTGCCTTTTCGCAGTATGGTGCAGCGGTCGGCCACGGCCATTATCTCGTTGAGCTTGTGGGAGATGAACAGTATGCTCTTTCCCTCCGCGGCCAGATTGCGCATTATCTGCATAAGCTCGTCTATCTCCTGAGGGGTAAGCACAGCTGTGGGCTCATCGAAAATAAGGATCTCGTTTTCCCGATAGAGCATTTTCAGTATCTCGGTGCGCTGCTGCATACCCACGGTGATGTCGCTGACCACCGCGTCGGGGTCCACGGCAAGGCCGTATTTTTCCGAAAGGGCCATCACCTTTTCCCGGGCCTCTTTTTTCTGAAGAAAGCCGTGCTTGCAGGGCTCCACGCCCATGATGATATTGTCCAGTACGGTGAAGCATTCCACCAGCTTGAAGTGCTGGTGCACCATGCCGATGCCAAGGGCGTTGGCGTCGTTGGGATTATTTATCTTAACCTCGGCGCCGTCTTTTTTTATAACGCCCTCCTCGGCCTGATAAAGGCCGAACAAAACGCTCATCAGCGTCGATTTCCCCGCGCCGTTTTCGCCCAGCAGGGCGTGTATCTCGCCCTTTTTGAGCTGAAGCGTAATATTGTCGTTTGCCACGATGCCGGGGAATCGCTTCGTTATTCCGAGCATTTCTATCGCAAAGGGACTATCCAAGCTTATCTGCCTCCCACCGTGATTATTTGCAGTTTGTTTGCAATGTTTTTTCTATTGTACTATATACAGCCCTATATTTCAAAACAATTTACACTAAAACCACAAAAAAGAGGCCGTCCAAAAGGACGGCCTCTCTATGTATGTGCTGTCAGAGGGATATTACCCCTTCAGGTTGCCCTGGAAGTTGACCTTAGCGGTGGTAGCGGTGGGCTCTTTTGCGGAGATGTCGTTGGAAACGGTGATCTTGCCGGAGAACATATCGGCTACAAGAGCCTTATAGTTGTCCTGAGTAAAGCCGTCGCCCCACTGAGTGGTCTCCATGGGGATCTGGACGTAGTTCAGAGTGGGATCATCGCCGGAGATAAGACCCAGGTTCTGGATCTTTCCGCCGAATTTGGCGAAGTTGTTGTTGAGTGTGGTCTCCTTCAGGATGTCCTGCACGGAGGCGGACAGACCCTTAATAGCGGAGGTCACGCACATCTTGTCGGCGTAAGCGTCGATGACGCCGGCCTGGTCGTTGTCAACGCCGATGACCTTGCCGTCGGCCTTCTTGGCAGCCTCGCAAACGGAGGTGTAAACGCCGCCACCGCAGGCAAATACGCACTGGGTGCCGCCCTTGTACCAGGTATCCATGGCAGCGGTGATGTCAGCGTCGCCCTTGAACTGGTTGGCGTATGCGTAGTTGATGGTCACATCGGCCTTCAGCTCAGCGGCAGCTGCGTCAGCGCCCTGAACAAAGCCGTAGCCGTAACGGACAACTGCGGGAACAGCCATGCCGCCGCAGAAGCCCAGCTTGGTGTAGCCCAGCTTAACAGCCGCGTAGCCGGCCATGTAGCCGCACAGCTCTTCCTGGTAAACGGAGTAGGAAACGTTGTCGCGCAGGTACTCGTCGATGTTCCACTGGGGGTTGTCAGGGTTGTAATCATACTTGTCGCCAAGAGCAGCGGCCAGAATGTCGCCCTTTGCCACGTCGAGAACGATGAACTTCACGTCCTTGTAGGTATCCTGTACCTGCAGAACGGTCTCGGCAAAGGCATAGCCGGGCATTACGATAACGTTGTAGCCATCGCCGACGGCCTTGTCAACCATGGCGACACGCTCGGCGGTGGAGTCACCGGCGGGCTTGTAGTAACTGAAGTCGATGCTGTTGGCTTCGCAGAAAGCCTTGCAGCCTTCATAGGTGCTCTGGTTGAAGGACTGGTCGGTGATGTCGCCGTAGTCGGTGATCATTGCCACTTTGTAAGCGGACTTGTTGTCCGTGCCGGTGGCAGGGGTCTCTGTCTTGGCGCCGCACGCGCACAGCGCGAACACCATGCACATAGCAAGAACAAGAGCAAGAATCTTTTTCATTGTTATTCCTCCATAAAATTTTTGACAAATAATTTGTCCGGCGTGAATTTTACACACCGGACAAATTATACACTTGTGCACCAGATAAATCAAGACGCCCATGGTAAAAGCGGCAGTATTTGGATAAGTTGCACAAATAGAAGGGGTGTTACAGTGCGGACATACGAACGGCTGTGTCCAAAGCTATCTCCATCATCTCGGTGAAGGAGGTCTGCCGCTGCTCGCTCGTCAGCTCCTCGCTGCGATAGAGGTGGTCGGAGATAGTGCATATGCACAGTGCCCGCTTGCCGGCCCGGGCCGCGTTCATATAAAGGCCCGCAGACTCCATTTCCACTGCCAGCACGCCCATTTTTTTCCACGAATCGGCGCTGTCAAAGCCGTCGGAATAGAAGTTGTCGCTGGAAAAGAGGTTGCCCACGTGTACCTTCACGCCTTTTTCATCGGCGGCGGCAATGGCCTCACGCATAAGGGTATAGTCGGCTACGGGGGCGAAGGCGCCGGGCAGATTGAACTGGTGGGCGAAGTTGGAATCGGTGCAGGCGCCCATGCCGACGACGATGTCCATAAGTTTTATATCGTCCTGAATGGCGCCGGCGGAGCCGATGCGGATGATGTTGTCCACATCATAGAAATTAAAAAGCTCCCAGCTGTATATGCCGATGGCGGGAATGCCCATGCCGGAGGCCATCACCGTCACGGGTACGCCCTTCCATGTGCCGGTGTAGCCCTGCACACCCCGGACATTGTTGACAAGGACGGGGTTTTCCAAAAAAGTTTCGGCTATGAATTTTGATCTGAGTGGATCGCCGGGCATGAGAACGGTCTTGGCGATCTCGCCTTTTGCGGCGGAAATATGGGGAGTGGGAACAGGCATGGCGTTACCTCCTGGATAATTTAGAATATGGATAAATTATATCGTGAAAAATGTAAAAGTCAAATTGCAGGGGAGAGAGGCTTGTGTTACAATGGAAAAAAACAAAAAATGCGGGGTGAGCCCTTTGGATGACGTAATAACCATCGGCATAGCCGGCGGAACCGGCAGCGGAAAGACTACCATAACCAAAAAGCTGATGAAGCGTTTCGGCGGGGATGTGTCCGTCATATATCACGACAATTATTACAAGGCGCATCACGATATGCCCTATGAGGAGCGGACAAAGCTGAATTACGACCATCCCAACTCCTTTGATACGGAGCTGCTGGTGGAGGATCTGAAAAAGCTCCGGCAGGGACAGGCTGTCAGGTGCCCGGTGTATGACTACACCATCCATGACCGCTCGGACAAAACCGTGCTGGTGAAGCCCGCACGGGTTATAATAGTAGAGGGAATTTTAATATTCCAGTCCATAGAGCTGTGCCGGCAGATGGACATCAAGATCTATGTGGACACCGACGCCGATGTGCGCATACTCCGGCGCATCACCCGGGACGTGCGGGACAGGGGCCGCAGTCTGGACAGCGTTATAACTCAGTATCTCACCACGGTCAAGCCCATGCACGAGCAGTTTGTGGAGCCGTCCAAGCGCAACGCCGACATTATTATTCCCGAGGGCGGACAGAATCAGGTGGCGCTGGACATGGTCATCGAGCGGGTGCAGGCACATTTAAACAATAAAGGAAAGAAAAAATAATGGCAAAGCTTTACTTCAAATACGGCGCCATGGGCTCCTCAAAGTCCGCTCAGGCGCTGATAACCAAATTCAATTACGAGGAGCTGGGCATGACCGTGTGGCTTATAAAGCCCAGCATAGACGAGCGGGACGGGGCGGATATTGTCCGCAGCCGCATCGGCCTTTCCCAGCGGGCCCGGGTCATAACCCCCGGCGAGAGCATTGCGGAAGCCTATAAAAAAGCCGGTCGGCACGATGTGGTAATATCGGACGAAAGCCAGTTTTTCACGCCCCAACAGATAGACGAGCTGCGGGCGCTGGTGGACGACGAGGACACGCCGGTTTTGTGCTTTGGCCTGCGCACGGATTTTCTCACCCATCTATTTCCCGGCTCGGCCAGACTTATGGAGCTGGCGGACTCCATAACTGAGATAAAAACGGTGTGCGCCTGTGGCCGCAAGGCCACGGTCAATGCCCGTGTGGATCCTACCGGCAGGATAATAACTCAGGGCGATCAGGTGTTTCTGGGCGGGAACGACAGCTATGTGGCCATGTGTCACAAGTGCTGGAAGCGCAAGATAGCCGCCCAGCGCGGCCAGATAAGTCTGGACGATATAGAGTAAAAGGCGGGTGAACACTGTTCGCCCGCTAATTTTAGCCTTCCCCTTGAGGGGAAGGTGTCGCCGAAGGCGACGGATGAGGTGGAAAGTCCAGACTGTGAGTAATCACACCTCATCACCCGCTGCGCGTCCAGCTGTCTCGCTGCAGCTCGGTCACGCCACGGCTCTGACATGCCACCGGCATGTCATTCACTCCCGTGGC
>CAZLIJ010000016.1:0-9711 GCA_964559305.1 uncultured Oscillospiraceae bacterium
CACATCATTCAGAATAAGCTTCTGGTCACGCTGCTGCAATATCTCTCCCGCCGGCTGGGTGAAAGGCTGCGGCTGGTGCTGCTCTCCCGGGGCAGCGTTTTCAGCGACGGCGACAAGCTGCGTCTGGGAGCCAAGCTGCAGGAGCTGTCCGCCGATGATCTTCGCCTGAGCCGTCAGGAGATCGCCCACTATGCAAGGCGCTGCGGCTTAAGCCCCACCGAGGGGGAGCTGGATGATCTTGCCAGCTCCAGCGAAGGCTGGATATCCATGGTATACCTCAATCTGAAAGCCTATGCCCAGACGGGCGCATGGCTTGAATCCAGCGGCGATATCTTCAACGTCATCGATCAGGTGCTGCTCTCCCCCCTGACCGAGCGGCAGCGCTTATTTTTGATGCTTGTCAGTGTGGCCGACAGCTTCACTGCTGAAAAAGCCGCCTGGCTGTGGGGCCAGCCTGACGCCGCAGAGCTGCTGGAATCCCTGACGCGGAACAACGCCTTCATCACAAAGGGCGAGCAGGGCGTATACCGCTATCACCATATGCTGCGCAAATGCGCCCGCAAAAAGTTTTCCCAGCTCCCCCAGGACCGGCAGGCGTCGGCCCATGTCAGGCTGGGTGACTGGCACAAAGCGCAGCGGGAGTTTGTGGAGGCCGAGTGCGCTTACAGCCGGGCGGGGGCCTGGGATAAGCTGCTGGACGCTCTTGGAGAGGACTGCGGGAAATCGCTGGGCGGAGAATATGCCCAAACGCTTTACGAGTGGAGCGTCAACTGCCCCGTTTCCATTCTCTCTGCCCACCCGGACGCCGTACTGGTGCTGATGCGCAAGCTCTTTTCCTTCCGCCGGGTGCCGGATATGTTCCGGCTCAAGGAGCTGCTGCTGACCAGCCTTGAGCAAAACGACGCTCTTACTTATCGGGAAAAGCAGGACTATCTGGGCGAATGCGAGCTGGTGATGAGCTTTCTTGAATATAACGACATCTCCGCCATGAGCGCCCACCACCGGCGGGCCTGCGCCATGATGAGCCGCTTTTCCCGCTGCATCGACCCCCGGGGCACCTGGACCTTCGGCGCCCGTCCATACTCATGGCGTATCACCGCACCTCCGGCGGCCTCGACCTGGAAAACTCTGAAATGCGGGAGTGTATGCCCTATTACTATCAGGTGGCCGACAATCACGGCAACGGCGCGGAGTATGTTATGCAGGGCGAAACTGAGTTTATGCGCAACAAACTCATTGACGCCGACCTCAGCTATCATTTTGCCTCCAGCGCCGCCAGCCGCAAGGAACAGTACAGCATTTCCGTCACGGCGGAGTTTCTTGCAATGCGCATGGCGCTGCTGGAGGGGGACGGGCAAAAGCTGACGGACATCATCCAAAAGCAGCGGACCCTGCTGCGAAAGGAAAAGCAGTACATACTGCTGAACACACTGGATATGTGCGAGGTCTGGGTGCTCTCCGTACTGGATCACACCGACGACGCGCCGGCATGGATCGCTGCGGGCGCGCCGTCCTCCGCGGTGATGTATCCGGCCACACCCATGCTGCAAACCGTATATAATCAGTATCTTCTCTCCCGGCAGCGCTGGGCGGAGGTAGTGACCCGCAGAGAGGAGTGCGCCGCGCTGTATGAAAACTCCCACGCGCTTTTGTGCGCTATCCACCTGCACATTCAGCTCTCTGCCGCGCTGGATCAGCTGGGCAAAAGGCCGCTGGCCATGAAGGAGCTGAAAGCCGCTCTTGACCTTGCCCTGCCCGACGGCATAGTTATGCCTTTCGCCGAAAACTGCGACTATATCACCATCCAGCTCCGGGAGCTTTCAAAGCGGGGCATTTATCGGGAGGAAATCGGTGATATGAGGACAAAGCCGAGCTGGAAGCAGAAAACCACCGCACTGAGATCTACACCGCTTATATCGAAAAGATCACCAAAAAGCTGCGGGAAAAGCTGGATTATAACCGCGCCGTGCTGGTAAACCGCTATCCGCCGGCCGACGCTGCGGCAGACTTTGCCATCACCGGCAGCCACCGGCTCTGGGAAAAAAGCAGCTCTCACGGGGATTTTCTGGACGTGAGGCTGGGCACAGGGGACATTCCCTCCCCCAACGCCATCCACACTCCCCCCGAGCAGGCCATGGCGGAGCACGACCCGCTGAACGACAAGGTGGAGGAGATCCAGCGCACCATGTCGGTGCTGCTGTCGGTTCCCGTGTCGCTGTCGCTGTACGATAACCGCTTTGTGGGCATAGTCAGCGGGGACAGGGAGCGGGCCCTCAATCTGGCGCGGGCGCTGACCGTGCAGCTTGCCGCCGCCCACCCCTACACAGACCTTCGTATGTGCGCGGCCTATCCGCCCAAGGAATCCGACCAGTGGGATTACATACGGTATCTGCCCCATGTATGGGCGCCCGACGGCAAGCTGCGGCTTTTGTGCTGCGACAGAGCCACCGTGGGCGACGTTATGTATTTTCTCTCCACTCTTATAAGAGAGCGTCTTGAAAGTCAGCCGGACAAGAAAGACGACAACGCCAAGCTGCTGCCCCATTATGTCGTTATTGTGGCGGACTGGAGCCTTGTTGAAAACGAACCCATAGCCAAATATCTGATGAATCCCAAACCGGAAATGGGTCTCACCACCGTGCTGCTGGCGGACTCCTCCGACAAGCTGCCCAACACCTGCACGGCCATCATCCGGGACGACGACCAGCTGCGGGGCTTTTACAGCACCGCCAACGCTTTTCCGGCACGGGAAAAGGTGGCCTTTGACAGCCTTTCCGTGGATAAGGCCGAGCGCTTTGCCCGCTGCCTTTCCCAGTATCATGTGCGGGAATCCGGCTCCTCCACGGCTATCCCCGAGCTGCTGACATTTCTTGATATGTACCGCACCTCAACGGTGGAAACCCTGGATATGTACCACAAATGGCTGGAAAACCGCACCTATGAAAGTATGCGCGCCCTCATCGGCTACAAGGCGGGCAACCAGCCCCTGTATCTGGACATCCACGAAAAATACCACGGCCCCCACGGCCTTGTGGCCGGCACCACCGGCTCGGGCAAATCGGAAACTCTGCAAAGCTATATCCTGTCGCTGGTCATCAATTACCACCCGGACGAGGTGGCCTTCGTGCTCATCGACTACAAGGGCGGCGGCATGGCCCAGAGCTTTGAGGGGCTTCCCCATCTTTCGGGCGTGATAACCAATCTTGGCGGCAACGCCACCAACCGGGCGCTTCTCTCCATCAACGCCGAGATACGCCGCCGCCAGCGGATATTCAACGAGTACAAGGTCAAGCATATCGACGCCTATATAGAGCTTTACCGCGCCGGCACCGCCAGCGAGCCCATGCCCCATCTGCTGATAATCGCCGACGAGTTCGCGGAGCTGAAAAAAGAACAGCCGGAATTTGTGCGGGCGCTGGTGTCGGCGGCCCGGGTGGGCCGTTCGCTGGGCGTAAACCTCATTCTGGCCACTCAGAAGCCCTCCGGCGTGGTGGACGACGAGATCTGGTCAAACACCCGGTTCCGCCTGTGCCTGCGGGTGGCGGATAAGCAGGATTCCAACGAAATGCTCAAGCGGCCCGACGCCGCGGCCATCACCGGCACAGGCCGGGGCTTCTTCCAGGTGGGCAACGACGAAATTTTTGAGGAATTCCAGTCCGGCTGGTCCGGCGCCGCCTATGAGCCGGAAATCCCCTTCACAGATGAAAAGAACGTAAAGGTGGAGCTTTTGAACATCATCGGCCATTCCGGCGTGCCGAAAAAGAAAAAGAAGAAAAAATCCGACAATATTCAAAAAGTCACCCAGCTGGACGCCGTGGTGCGTTACGCCGCCGCCATAGCAAAGGAAAACGGCATTGCTCCCGTGCGGCAGATATGGCTTCCTCCCCTGCCGAAAAAGCTCTATCTGGAGGAGCTTACTACCGAACCGAAGCCGTCGGGCTTTTCCCTGCGGCTGCCCATCGGTCTGGCGGACAATCCGGAGACCCAGAGCCAGTACCCCGTATATGTGGATTTTCTGGCGGACGGTCATCTGTTGTGCTGCGGCGCCTCCGGGGCCGGCAAGACCACCTTGCTGCAAACCCTGCTGTACAGCGCCGTCACCCGCTATACGGCTAAAGAGGTCAATTTCTACATCATGGGCTTCTCATCCCGCACCATGGCTGTGTTTTCCGCTCTGCCCCATGTGGGCGCGGTGTGCTTCGACGGGGACGACGAGAAGCTGGCCGACACCTTTGAGCTGCTGCAAAGCACGCTTGAAAATCGCAAGTCCCTGTTCTCCTCTCAGGGGATAGGCTCTTTCAGAGAGTATGTGCTCCAGCATGACGACTGCCCGGCCATTGTGCTTATCATCGACAACTTCCCGGCCTTCAGCGACAGCTACGAGCAGTTTGAGGACGCGCTGGCTCTTTTAAGCCGCGAAGGCGCCAGCTACGGCATATATCTTGTGCTTACAAGCAACGCCTCCGGCGATCTGCGCAGCCGTCTGCGGCAGAATTTTTCCTGCGGCATAGCGCTGCAAATGCCCGATCGCTTTGAATACGAAGCTGTGGTGGGCGACCACACCGAGATCGTGCCCGAAGGGCGCACCACTGGCCGCGGCCTTGTAAAAGCCCCCGCGCCTGTGGAATTCCAGACCGCGCTGGCGGTTCGGGAGGAGCCGGGTATGTCTCAGGCTCAGACGCTGCGCCGGATTTTTGAGCAGATGGCCAAAACCGCCGGCAGCGGAGTGAAAAAGGTGGGCCAGAGCGTCGAATCCCTCAGCTTCAAAGCCCTGATAGCCCGGGACGACGTAAAGGCTCTGCCGGAGCCCGTGTTCGCGCTGGGTCTCACAACCGACGGGCAGGAGCTTATCACGGCTGACTTTGATCAGGAGTACTGCTACACCGTGGGCGGCTCCGGAAAGACAGGCAAAACAAATCTCCTGAAGGCGCTGGCCCTTGAGGGCAAAGCAAAGGGCAGCCGGCTGTTCCTTTTCGATAACGCCGCCGGCGAGCTGACGGACTTTGCCAATGAGCTGGGCTTTGACGGCGCCGCAAACGACGCGGCTGGGCTTTTCTCCCTGATGGAAAGCGTCATCGTCCCGGAGTTCACCGCTCGCAACCAGCTTGTCAGCGAGGCCCGGGATCAGGGCAAAAGCGTGACAAAGGCGCTGGGCGGCACAAAGCGCATCCTTTTCCTTATCAACGATATGTCCGCCTTTATAAACACGGTTTACAGCCCGGACTATGAGATGAGCGACTTTTTTGAGCTGGCGCTGGAAAAAGGCCGGGAGCACAAGATCTCCTTTGCCGCCGCCGTGACGCCGGACGATTGGGCGGATCTGGCCCGCTACCAAACCATGCGGCAGTTCGCCGCCTTCGGACGTGGCATACATCTGGGCGGATTATTCGACCAGCAGAGCATTTTGCAGTGGAAAATGTCCGCGGCGGACGCCGTGCGCCAGCTCCCGGCCGGGGTGGGCTATGCTCTGGCCGCAAGCGGGGACTGCGTCAGATTGCTGACGCCGCTCACGGAAGGAGGCTCGAAATGAGCAAAATCTATCTGGAAGTGCAGGTACCCGGCAACGCCAAGACCTATGAGTTTGCCGCCGACAGCATCATGACGGTGGGAACCGTAAAGCGCCAGATGATAGATCAGATCGCGGCGCTGGAAAACCGCAGCATTTTCCCAGATCGGGACGCGGTACTGTTTTGCTCCATCGATCTGGAGGGGCTTTTGCAGGACGGCGAGGTCCTTGGCAGCGTGGGCGTTGCCAGCGGCGGAAAGATCATGCTGCTGTAAAGCGGAAAGGAATGGTCAAAAATGGCGACTTTAACCAACGTGGACGCGGAGCAGCTTCGCTCCGCGGCCCAGAAGCTGGCCACTATCGACACTGACATCATCGCGAACGTCCGCAAGCTGTCCGAAGCCATCGCGGCGCTGGACAAAGGCTGGTCGTCCACGGTGAAGGCCGCGTTCATGCAGAACTGGCAGACCGACAGCGAGGCTCTCTGCGAAATGATGGAGCAGTATTCCGAGGTGCAGGAGCTGCTGCTGTCCGCCGCTCAGGAGTTTGAGCGCACGGAAAGCGACATGGTAGGCCGGATAGGCAAATTGAAGTGAGGGAGCGAAAGTCATGCAGATAGCGATAATTATATTCGGCGCGGTATTTGCCGCCCTTGGCGTATACCTGAACAGCCGTCAGAAAAAGCTGATGGCCAGATGCACGGCCCGAACCGAAGGCCGTGTGGCGGAATTTGAGCGCCGTGAGCACACCACCGAGCGGGAGGACCCGGATATGCCAAACATGATCCAGCGAAGCACCACCGTGTCCTTCGCGCCGGTGTTCGCTTACACTGTGAACGGCGTGGAAATGAAAAAAGCCACCGCCGCGTCCAGCGCCCGCCCAAAGCTTAAGGAGGGTCAGTCGGTCACGGTCTTTTACGACCCCGCCGACCCAGGAAATTTCTATGTGCCCGAGGACGCGGACTCCCGCAGTACCGGCAGGCTTTTCATCATAATCGGAGCTGCCGCGGCCGTTTTGGGCGTCGTGCTGTTTCTGATCTAAAAGGGGGAAACTTTTTATGGCCGGAACCGAAACCCGGGTGGATACCGCCCTTTTCCTCTCCACAGTGACCAAAAATCTCACCAGCCTTTTCAACCAGTGGCAGGACACTGTGCGCTCCCTGCGGGGTCAGTGGCAGGGTGACGCCTCGGACGACGTGAAAAACACCGCCGCCCAGCTGGCCAAAAGCTCCGATGCTCTGCTGCGCTCGCTGAGCGGCTACCGCGCTGCACTGCGTGAGATGGCCGGCGTTTACGAAAAAACCGAAAAGAACGTGCAGGAAACCGGAAAATCCCTGAAATTCGGCAGTACCTTCCGGTAAAAGGAGCTATATTTGATGGCTATTAAATTCAATTACACCCAGACGGTCCAGCAGGCAAAGCTTCTTGACGAGCTGGCAGCCGACATGCAAAGCGACGCCGTGAAAAAGCTGGATGATATCTGCGGCAATCTGGAAGCCGCCTGGACCGGCGACGCGGGCAAGGCCTATTGCAAACAGATGCGTCTTGCCCAGACTGATTTTCAGAAAAAGGCGAAATATCTCAGGGACACGGCTGAATTTCTGCGCTCCGCCGCCAAGAAGATGCAGCAGGCGGACGCTCAGGCCAAGGCCGCGGTTAAAAAGATCTGAGGAGGAGGACAGCTATGGCACAGAGTACCGTTGATCTGCAAAAGATGAAAACCGCGGCGTCCGAGCTGGAGCGGATATATTCCAGTATGCAGACGCAGATAAAAAAGCTGGACGAAAACGTCCAGACGCTCAAAGGTCTGTGGACCGGTGAGGCCGCCTCGGCCTATCTTCAGGCATACAGGCAAAACCAGACGGATATTCAAAATCTGGCGGCAGCCATAAAGGCCGCATCCACCACCCTAACAACGGTGACGGCCACCTACGGAAAGGCGGATAACCAGGCCGCCGAGATAATAAAGCAGAAGATGGCGAGGGGGTAAAGCGCTATGGCGACAACACAGATGCAGGTAGATCCCGCGAAGCTGCGCAAAATGGCAGATAACATAGGCACGGTATACACCGCGCTGCGCAACAACTGCTACACATCAAAAAGCCAGATAGATTCTCTGAAAAACATCTGGACCGGCGAGGCGGCCGTCACCTTCAATCAGAGCTTCCAGACGCTGCTTGATAAGTGCAGCGAATCCCTGCTGACTATTCAGAGCATGGTCAACGCCCTTTACGAGTCGGCGGACGCATATGAAAAAAATGAGAAGGCTGTGCAGCAGGAGGCGTCCAAAATGCCCAAGCTGCCCACCAACGCATTCCGTTAGGATGTGAGCTGATGGCCGGATACAAGGTTTCTTATAAAGTTCTCTCACAGCAAGGAGAAGCGCTGAAGGCTCTTGCCAAGGAGGCCGACAGCTATGCCTCCCGGGTGAACGCCATACGCGCAAAGCTGGGAGAGGGCGAGCTTCTTGAGACAGTGCGTCAAAACCTGACGAAGTTTTCCCAGCAGATGGGCGAAAGCCGGGCAGTGCTGCACATGGCCGGAGAGATAGCGGCTGAGTGTGTGGAGGGCTATAACGGCACGGAAAAGACCACGGTAAAAAAAGTGGACGCTCTCAAAGCCCACAACCGTGACTTTTACAAAAACCCCGTGGCAGTGGCCTCTGCCGGCGGGGCTGCCGCCGGAGCGTCCACAGTGACCGGCGCGGGCTCCGCCGGCGCTGCCGGCGCCACCACTATCAACTACACGGATAATTCCGTGAATATAAGCGCTTCAGACGCCGCCTCCGTGGGAGCCTCGGGCTTTCCCGCGGGAGACGCGGCGGCCTCTCCCCTTTCGTCTCTGGGCGCAGCCGCCGCTCCGGCAGCTGCCGCAGGCGGGGGCGCGGGCATAAATCCCGGGATAATCGGTGCGGCGGCGGGTATCGCGGCAGGCGCGGGAGGGCTTTTCGGCGCTCAGCGGCTGAAAGCCTATCTGGACGCGAAAAAGGCGGAGGGCGACAAACCCCAGGACGCCCCTGCCACGAACTCCGGGGCTGCCGGGCAATCCCAGCCGGAGCCCGAACCCCAGCCGGAACCTGAGCCCGTCTCGGAGCCGGAGCCGGAGCCCCGGGACGATACTACCCCAAGATTCGGCTCCTTCGGGCCAAAGCAGCGCAGCACATGAGCCGGAGAGCCGCCACGATCATGGACAACGGGAAGGGTGTGAGACCATGGCGCGACCAAAGCTTGCGCGGGCGGTAAGCTCGGCATGGAAGCGTTCCGCCGCCAACAAAGCCATTCTTTTGATAGCCGCTGTGTTTTTGATTTTATTCTTAGCAGTTCTGATAACCAACGCCGATGTAATTGCCGCGGCGGGAGCGCTGGGCCTTATTTTGTGCGTGGTAGTATTCTGCGCCGTGTGCGGGCCGGCGCTGCTGATACTTCTGGGCGTGTGGGCCGGCGTGGGCGCCGTGCAGACAGGGGCCGATCAGGTTAAAAGCTGCCGCGAGTCCGCCAAAAGCCCGCAGATGAAGGCGCTGGAAAAAAAGCGCATACAGCTTCAGCTTGTTACTCTTGCCTGCGCCGCGGTGGGTATAGCGGGACTGTTCACGCTGCCGTGGCTGACTTTAGCCGCGATTGTTGGCTATGTGCTGACGGGGCTGCCCATGCGTCTGCGCTACAACAGCGAATTCAAGGAGCAGGTGGTGCGCACGGGGCTGGAGGAGCTGCTTGATAACGTGGACTATCGCCCGGATGAGTGTATGCCCTCCATTGAGGTCATCGGCACCGGGATATTCGACAGGGCAGACAGCGTTAACGGCAACGACCTCATCACTGCCGATCACGGGCGGATACATTTCACCCAGTCGGACGTGTTTCTTGATACCAACGCGGGCTACACTACCATGGAGGAGAACGGGCAGACAGTCACTGTGCCCAGAACCAAACATCTTTTCGGCGGGCGGCTGATGCGCTTTGATTTTCCCCAAGCCTTTGCCGCGCCCGTGCAAGTGCTCAACAAGGGCTTCCGCCATGCCGCCCACAGCCCCAGCCTTTTGAAAACGCTGTCGGGAAAAGCCTCTGTTCCGGCGTTGGAAACGGAGCTTGATTCCTTCAACCGCCGCTTCAATGTGTTCGCTGAGGACGCCGCAAAGGCGCTGGAGGTTCTCAACCCCCAGATGATAGACGGCATCAACCGTCTGGGAGAGCAGATAGAGGAGCCCAT
>CAZLIJ010000016.1:9721-13538 GCA_964559305.1 uncultured Oscillospiraceae bacterium
TTGTTGAAAACCATATGTATGTGGCCATCGACATGGGCGGGGCGGACAGCTTTGAGGCCAGGACCGGCGGCGTCACCACGCTTTCCCAGCAGCGGGACGCGGTCAGAAAAGAGCTGACCCTTATCCTGACCTTTTTGGAACAGGTCTATGTGAAAACGGAGAGTTAGGGAGGAGAATACCATGCTGATAATCTTGATTGCTCTTGCCATTATTGTGGTTGTTGTGATATGGTGGATATGTACAGGAAACCGTTTCCGCACATTAAACGTAAAGATCGACGAAACGGAGTCCGGCATTGATGTGGCCCTTACAAAGCGCTATGATGTGCTGACCAAGCTGCTGGACGTTTGCAGGCAGTACGCCGCCTATGAAAAGGAAACCCTGACCCAGACCGTACAGCTGCGGCGGGGTATGACCATGGGCGAGCGCAGCGAAGCCTCCGGCGCCATGGACGGCCTGATGGGACGGATAAACGCCCTGGCGGAGGCCTATCCCGCCCTGCGTGCCAGCGAGCAGTATCAGACGCTGCAATCCGGCATCCGGGATGTGGAGGAACAGCTTCAGGCGGCGCGAAGGCTTTATAACGGCAACGTATCCTCCCTAAACCAGCTGCTGGTGACATTTCCAAGCAGCCTGGTGGGGCGGCATCTGGGCATAGCGCCCCGTGATTTCTTTCAGGCGGAGGCCGCCAAGCGGCAGGACGTCAGCATGGCATAATTCAAGACATGGAAAGGAAAATGGTCTTATGAAAAAGATAAGCACTTCTTCCGGCTTACGCGGTCAGCATTTAGTATCGGCGGCTCTTATTCTGGCGCTGTGCCTTACAGTGACCGGCTGCGGCGGGGCAAAGCCCGCTGCTGCGACCCCCTCGCCCCAGACCAGCGCGTCCGCCGCTGTTGCCGACGCCGACGCCGCCCTGACGCTTTTGAGCAATGCCGTGCCCACCGCCGGCACTCAGGGCTTTTTGCCCACCGGCGAGGATACCATAGGCGGGGAGCATTGCTGGACCTTTTCCTTTGGCGACAATAGCGCGGAAAAATTTACCGCCACCGCCCACTATGCCGTGGGCGACAGCGGAACGATATACGAAATGGATGTAGCGGCAGGCGGTCAGTACGCCCCGATAAAGATCTCCAAAAAGGTGGCGGATAACACTCTGGCATTTATCAGCAGCCGGTTTTTTACCGACACGACCTCTATTCTGACGGATAACAACTCTGACGGCACCTATCGCTATGAGGATATGACCGCCGATGGCATGACCGTTATCGTCTACACCGCCACACGCGCCATGACGCTGTCCGGCGAAGACGACATCGACGGCCTGAACCGCATTATAATTAAGCAGGGCGACGGCAGCGACAGGCTGGTCACTATCAAGCAGTCCGACGAGTTTTCCCGCCAGCTTGGCCGCACAGCATATAGTCTGGAATGGACATCCGGGTATAACGAGGACACCCGGGCCTATCTGGGCGTGGCCGCCGTTGCGGGGGATTACGCCTATCTCTATTATTTCTCCACCACAGCGGATAATATGGCGGAGATGCGCGATACCTTTCTTGATAACATGTCCGGCCTTACTCTGACCGAGCCCTGACGGGCAGATACGCAAATGATATCATATGACAATGCCCCTCGCTGTGTTTTACACAGCGGGGGGCATTGTTGATTCAGCTCAGGTTTGACTTAAAATATCTGTCCCGGAAGCTTCAGCTTCTCCTTCGGCGGGAAAAGGGCGTCAAATGCCTCAGCCTCCTCATCGGAGACGAAATAGCCATCCGGATCCTTATAGGTGCCGGAAACGCCGTTCAGAAAGCCCGGCTCCAGCTCGCAGACAAGAAAATAATCAGCATCCGGGTCGTCATAATAGCGCACTCCCACGCTCTTGCCCAGTACGAAGCCGGACAAGCCGTAAAAATCAAAATTGCCGCAGATAGCCAGCGCTCCGGCTCCCATTTCTCTTGCTTTTTCCATGGAATAGCGCAGCAGAACAGTGCCGTAGCCCTGTCGCTTATATTCCGGCGCGATGCTGATGGGGCCAAAGGTCATAATGGGTATGGTGACGCCGCCGTCCGCGATTATCTTCGAGCGGGCGTACATAACATGGCCTATCAGCTGGCCGTCAAGCTCCATGACAAGGTCAAGCTCCGCGACAAAGTCAGCCCTGTCACGATACTTGTGCAGGACATAAGGCTCCGTGCAGCCCGGACGGTAAACGTTCCAAAAGGCCTCGCGGGTCAGATTTTCGACAGCGCGGTATTCGTCGGGTCTTTCAAGTCTTATAGTGCAGTGGTTTTCCATAGTTATCCTCCAAAAATTGTTGTTTTTCAATTTCGGGAGGCGGATCTTGTGCCGACCTCCCGGTCAGGCCGCAAGCTCCAAGGTGTTGTTCATTTTCAAACAGCGATCTCCTAAATAAAAATGTGAAATAATTATACAGCGCATTTCAGATATTTGCAACTCCCCCGCGTATTTCAGCCATATCCCCGTCGGCGGAGGGATGGAAACATACAGCAAAAAATTTTATCAAAAAAATCCATTTGTCCGTATTATGCTTTACCGGTTTGTAGTATAATCAGCTAAAAGAGTGAAAGAGAGGCGAATGGCAGTGAAATATGCGTATGTAAACGGCATGGTATTGGACGGTACGGAGCATATGTCAGCGCAGCGTGTCACCGTACTGACCGACGGAGAAAACATAGAAAGAATCTTGCCCGTCGGCAGTGTTCCCAATGGGTACAAAGTCATAGATCTGGCCGGGCGGTATCTGCTGCCGGGGCTTATAAACCTTCATGTGCATCTGCCGGGCAGCGGCAAGCCGAAGAAAAAGGCCCAGGACAACGCCAAAGTGGTACGGCTTATGACCTCAAACGCCCTCATGTACTCCATTCTCCGCTCCATGTGCGCCGGCTTTGCCCGCACGGAGCTTATGAGCGGCGTGACCACCATACGCACCATGGGCGGCGTGAAAAGCGTTGACAGCTCCATAAGGGACGCGATAAACGCCGGCAAGGCCGTGGGGTCCAGGATACTGGCCTGCAACATGGCGGTTTCCGTGCCCGGCGGTCACATGGCCGGCTCCCTGGCCTATACCGCCCAAAGCGCCGACGACGCGGCAGGATATGTGCGCCTGATCGCGGCCGATCGCCCTGATATGATCAAGCTGATGATAACCGGCGGCGTGCTTGACGCTGTTGTAAAGGGCGAGCCGGGGGTGTTGAAAATGCCGCCTGAATATGTGAAGGCCTGCTGCGGCGAGGCTCACGCGCTGGGCTACAAGGTTGCCGCCCATGTGGAGAGCGCCGAGGGAGTGCGCGTGGCCCTTGAAAACGGCGTTGACAGTATCGAGCACGGCGCGGCGCCCGACGATGAGATACTGGAGCTTTTCAAAAAAAGGAACGCCTGCGTCATAACCACCATATCCCCCGCCCTGCCCTACGCCTTTTTCGACCGGTTCGTAAGCCACGCCACGGAGATAGAGCAGTATAACGGCAGGGTGGTATTTGACGGTATCATTGCCTGCGCCAGGGCATGTCTTGAAAACGGCATCCCCGTGGGACTGGGCACCGACACCGCCTGCCCCTACATAACCCACTACGATATGTGGCGGGAGCTTGTCTATTATTGCCGCTACTGCGGGGTCGATGCCCGGTTCGCCCTGTATTCCGCCACACTGGGCAACGCGAAAATTGCCGGAATAGACGGCCTTACCGGCTCAATCGAGGCGGGCAAATGTGCCGACATGATCGCCGTTGAGAAAAATCCTCTGGAAGATCTCACCACGCTGAGAAATGTTTCTCTGGTTGTGGCCAGGGGC
>CAZLIJ010000017.1:0-13491 GCA_964559305.1 uncultured Oscillospiraceae bacterium
ATCTTGTGTATCCGCGTCACCTTGGGGCAGGTGGCGTCGTATATAACCGCTCCCCTGTCCTGAAGCTCTTTATATACCGCCCTTGAAACGCCGTGGGAGCGTATCAGCACTCTCTCGCCCTCCGGCAGCTCCGAGGGGCTTTCTATGACCTCAAGCCCCCGCTTTTCAAGCTTGCTCACCACATCGTCATTATGTATGAGCTGGCCCAGACAGCGGCATTCTCCGCCCTCGCCGAGAAGCTTTTCCGCCATTTCCACCGAGCGGTTCACTCCGAAGCAAAAGCCGGCGCTTTGGGCAACAGTAACGCTCTTCATTTATTACCCGTCCGCTCCTTTATAAGTCCGCACACCAGCTCCACGCTTTTTTCAAGACTGTTGCCGGTGGTGTCCAGCACGACGGCGTTATCCGCCGGTTTCAGCGGGGCAGCGGAGCGGTTTTTATCCTGACTGTCGCGCAATTCCATGTCAGATATGACGCTTTCATAGCAGGTCTTGACGCCCTTGGCGATAAGCTCCTGATAGCGGCGGTAGGCTCTGTCCTCCACAGACGCGGTGAGGAAAATTTTCAGCTCCGCCCCGGGCAAAACAACCGTTCCTATATCCCGCCCGTCCATGATGACGTCGTGAGTTTCGGCCATGGAGCGCTGCATATCCATGAGATAGGCGCGCACCTGGGGCAGCGCGGAGACGTCTGACGCCGCGATGGAGATATCCGGCAGGCGTATAGCCTGAGAAACATCCTCGCCGTTGAGGAACATCCGCTGCTCGCCGCTCTCGCCATATTTCATTTCAATTTTCAGCTCCGGTAAAAGCGCGGATACGGCCTGAGGGTCTTTTCTGTCGATACCCGCCCGGTTTGCGGCCAGACCCACAGTGCGGTAAATTGCGCCGGTATCGACGTAGATATACCCGAATTTTTCCGCCGCCGCCTTGGCTATGGTGCTTTTGCCCGCACCTGAGGGGCCGTCAATAGCTATTGCAATGTGTCCGTTCATATCTTACATCCTTAAATCGAATTTCCGGCCGCCCGGCCGGTTGACCATGCTATCTGCAAATTGAAGCCGCCTGTATAGGCGTCCAGATCCAAAACCTCACCCGCAAAGTGCAGGCCTTTTACAAGCTTTGATTCCATGGTGCGGGGGTTAACTTCCTTAGTGCACACTCCCCCGGAGGTGACAATGGCCTCGTCTATG
Organism: uncultured Oscillospiraceae bacterium; assembly: GCA_964559305.1. Lineage (GTDB taxonomy): Bacteria > Bacillota > Clostridia > Oscillospirales > Oscillospiraceae > UBA2922. The sequence continues at coordinate 1,193 of CAZLIJ010000017.1, forward strand.
GGCCTTGGCGCGGAAATTGTCACCGGGAAAGCCTTAAATAGCTTAATAAGCTCCCGCCGCTGCTCTCTTGTCACAGAATTTACCGGCGTATCCTCCGGTATGCCGGAAAGCTTCACCAGCACAGGTATCATGGAGTGCCCCGCCAGACTGTCCAGAGAGTTTTTGAACTCTTTGTTGCGGTATTTTTCAAAGTCCCGCAGGATTCTGGCGTCCAGCTTTTTCTCATCCAGCCCGGGCTTCAGGTCGATCTCCAGCCGGTAGGCGGCTGCGCCGAAATTGCGCATATGGGAGCTTGCCGACAGCACCAGCGGCCCGGAAACGCCGAAATGGGTGAACAGCATCTCGCCCAGCTCCCTGTAAATTAGCTTGTCGTTTTCAAAGGCCGACAGGGTAACGTTTTTCAGGGCGAAGCCCTGCATCTCGCCGCAGTAGCTGTCATCGCTTTCCAGAGGCACCAGCGAAGGACGGCATTTCATGACGGTGTGCCCAAGTGCCGCGGCCATGCGCGCCCCATCCCCGGTGGAGCCGGTCAGCGGATAGGAAAGACCGCCTGTGCATATAACGGCGCTTTCGCAGTCAATGACGCCGTCCCGGGTCTCTACCCCGGCGACGGCGCCCTCGCGGACGATTATTTTGGTGGCCTTTTCCCTTATGACTTCAACGCCGGAATGAGAGCACCAGCGGCTAAGAGCCCCCGCCACGTCGTTTGCGTTGTCGGACTGGGGGAAAACTCTGCTGCCCCGCTCTGTTTTAAGCGGCACGCCCAGAGCTTCAAAGTGCTCCATTACTTTTTCCGGCGGAAAGGCGGAAAGCGCGCTGTATAAAAATCTGCCGTCGCCTGGTATGTTGGCCATAATGGTTTTTATGTCGCAGTTATTGGTCACGTTGCAGCGGCCCTTGCCGGTTATGCGCAGCTTTCTGCCAAGATCCCGGTTGGGCTCAAGCACAATGACCTTGCGCCCCCGCTCCCCGGCGGTGCCGGCGCACATAAGACCCGACGCGCCCCCGCCTATGACCACCGCGTCAGCGCTCTGCCGATTCATATACATCATACTCCGTCCATATATTTTCAAGCTGCTTGAAGGTATCGGAAACATTGTCGCTGGAGCGGGCGCCCACAGCGACGATGAGGGCGTTTATAAGGCTCATGGGAGCCACCAGAGAATCGAGGAAAGACACCATGTCGCTTTTGGCGTAAAGATTTATATCCGAAATGCCGTTAACGGGAGCGCCGGGCCCGTCGGTTATGCCCACGGTCATTGCGCCCCGGCTTTTGGCGAACATCATGGCCTCCACCGTGTGCTTTGAATACCGGGGGAAGCTGATGCCGATGAAAAGATCCCCCTGCTTTATCCTTATAAGCTGCTCAAACACCTCGCTGGCGGCGGTATCCCGCACAACAATGACATTTTCCCGCAGCAGATTCAGGTACAGGCCCAGAAACGAGGCCAGCGATGTTGAAGTACGCATTCCCACCACATATATGTGCTTTGCGTCCATTATCGCGGCGACGACTTTATCAAAGCTATTCTGGTCAAGCTCCTCAAGGGTGGTCTGGAGCTTGTCCATATCCGCGCTCATAACGGATTTCATGATATCACGCTCGTCTATCATCCGGCGGGCCACTTCAATGCGCTGCACTGAGGTCAGGCGGCTGCGTATCATCTCCTGCATGGCCTTGCGCATTTCGGGATAGCCGTCATAGCCCAGCTCAGCAGCGAAGCGAACCACGGTGGATTCGCTTATCCCCACCACCTTGCCCAGCTTTCCGGCTGTCATGAACGCGGCCTTATCATAATTATCAACGATGTATTTTGCTATCTGACGCTGGCCTTTGGAGAATTTGGAATTACTCTGGGACAGCACCGACAGTATGTCTCTTTCCATCCTTATCAGCTCCTTCACAAGCAGTGAAGTCATTTTACTTATTTTATCATGCAATTGCAAGACATTTTTGCAAGTCGCAAAACGAAATCCTGCATATAAGCAGGATTTCGTAAGTTGTAATGCAATTTTTCAGTTTAATCCGCAGGATTTGAGCAAATTTTGAAGCTCTTCCGTGCTGAGATACCGCCACTCACCCGTGGGCAGAGAGCCCAGATCAAGGCTGCCCTCCCGCACTCTTTTGAGTCTTGTGACGTAAAGCTCCGCCTGCTCGCACATTTTTCGCACCTGACGGTTGCGGCCCTCGCCGATGGTAACGGAAAGCATGGCGCCATTGGCGTCCTGAGAGAATATTTCAACATGGGCGGGGCGGATGGTATAGCCGTCAATGTCCATGGGTTTGCGCAGCTTTTCAACCGCGGCGGGGATATTTGTCCCCCGCACCCAGGCGTGATAGGTCTTTTTCACGCTGTGGGAGGGGTGCATAAGGGCGTTGGCCATGTCCCCGTCGTTGGTCATTATCAGCAGACCTTCCGAGTTGAGATCCAGCCTGCCCACGGGATAAAGCCTGGTACCGGCTTCGCTTACAAGCTCCGCCACGTTTTTGCGGCCCTGCTCGTCGGATAGGGTGGTAACATAGCCCTTGGGTTTATTAAGCATTATGTATGTCCGCTCCGGCACGGCGGGAATCGGCGCCCCGTCAATGCAGATCTCATCAGTCTCAGTATCTGCGCTCTGGCCTAACTCGGCGGCGGTGCCGTTGACCGTGACCCGGCCGTCGGCTATCATCCGCTCCGCCGCCCGGCGGGAGGCTATGCCTCTGCCGGATATAATCTTCTGTATTCTTTCCAACATATCAATCTCCTATAATTATCAGGCGGAAAAATATCTTTCTCCCAGTTTTGAAAGCATGGCCCAGGAGCTTACCTTTGCGGCACTCTGCTGAGCTACGGAATCGCCGTACACAAGCTGAGCACTTGCCGCTTGCTCGCCGTTCACGTAGGCGGTTATCCTTCCGGCCTCGTCGCCGGCGTTTACGCCCGCAAAAACAAATCTGGGCAGCTCCACCGTGTAGGTGACCCTGGCGTCTGAGGGCAGAAACAGCCGTATTTCCCGGGAAGGGCGCACCGGCACCGCGGTCTCCGTGCCGGAAACCACCGGCACGGAAAGGGCCATACTCCCGCCGATAACAAGCCGGTAGCCATAGTTTTCGAAGGCCCAGTCGTATAGATTCTGGTGGTCACGCCAGTCGTCAGGATCCCCCAGTGTCACGCATACAAGACGCATCCCGTCTCTTTCACAGCAGGACACAAGACTTCTGCCGCAGGCGAGGGTGTAGCCCGTTTTGACGCCGATACAGCCCGGGCAGTTCCAGAGCAGCTTGTTGTGGTTTACATAAGTCTTGCCGTTGACTTTGCTGCTTTTTGTGGAAACCAGTGCTTTAAATCTTAAATCGGCCATGCAGTAAACTGTCAGCCTTGCCAGATCCCCGGCGGTGGAATAGTGGCCTTCCTCGTCAAGGCCGTTGGGGTTTTTGAAGGAAGAGCCGGTCAGACCCAGCAGCTTTGCCTTTTCGTTCATCATGGCGGCAAATTCGTCCACGCTGCCGGCGGTATAGCAGGCCAGCGCCACGGCGGCGTCATTGCCGGAGTTGAGCATCATGCCGGTAAGGAGCTGCTCCACCGTGTATTTCTCCCCTGCTTTCAGGTACATGGACGAGCCTTCAATGCCGCAGTATTCGGGCTTTATTTCCACCACTTCGTCGGCATCGCAGTTTTCTATGACCACTATGGCGGTCATGATTTTGGTGGTGCTGGCAATAAGCGCGCGCCGGTCGGCGTCTTTTGAGTACAGCACCTCACCGTCGCCGCAGTGGATGAGCACGCATTCCGCCGCGGATATGTCCGGCGCGGCGTCCGCTGCCAGCGCGTGGGTTTCAAAGGTCGAAATAACAGCAGCAAAAGCAATAAGTATCGCTAAAAACTTTTTCATGTAATAAGCACCACCCGGAGTAGTTTTTTGGGCAGTGCTTATTATAGACAAATACGGCAAAAGCTATGCCGTGTTTATTTTTCCGCCTTATCCTCTTTTATCTTGTCGATCATTTCGTCAACCCTGTCGGCCACGGCAGGCACAAGGTCGATAAGCCTGTCCAGCGTGTTGTTGGCAGGCGGTATGACATTCATCATGCGCACGCTGCCGTCTTTGACAACGATAAAGCCCAGCGGTTCCACCCTGACGCCGCAGCCCGTGCCGCCGCCGTAGCCCTTGTTCTGGGCAAAATCCGCACCGGCGCCGCCAAAGCCCAGACTGACCCGTGAGATCGGAATCAGCGTGGTGCCGTCGGGCGTATATATGGGCTCGCCAACTACCGTATTGACGTCCACCAGCTTTTTAACGTTCTGCATGGCTGTGTCCATGAGGTTATTGAGTTTATTCGTGTCTTCCATATCAGCTGTTTCCTTTCTCACGCGCTCTCTTGGGCAGTCTCAGCTTTGAGCTGCTGTCTGAGCATCTTTTTATGTCTCATCAGTATTTTTAAAACCGCTGTGCCGGCGGCAAAGGCGATATGCACCATCTGGCCTATTCTTATTGTAACCTTTATTCGGGCTTCTACAAACGGCTTGCCCACATTATAGTCCACCGCTGTACGGATATCCCATTTTCTTACGTTGACAGCGCCGCTGACAAGCGCGCTGAGCGTATAAACGGCGTCATTGACGTAATTATAGACCATAACCGTATCATAGGGATCCTTTTGAGAGGACACAAACCAGAACTTCAATATGCCGACGGTCAGCTTTTTTCTGAAGCTGCCCGCGGCGTGCAGGACTGTTTTGATAAGCTCGACAATCTCGTCTTTGTTAAGGCCGGTGCTCAGGAGCTTTGCCAGCAGTCCCGGTTTTGATGGCGCTTCCTCCTGTGTATTTTCCGCGGCCCCGGCCTCAGGTTCAGCTTTTTTCTCTTTGGCCGGCGGTTTAGGCACAAGTACTATGCGGGCGCCCATGACCGATGCCGAAATTTTCAGTTGTTCATCCTCATACCCGGCGTCCACTCCCACGGCGATAAGGCCGATAAGGATAAAAAACGCCAGAATTGAGCCGATTACTATAAGAGCGACCAATCATATCACTCCCCTGTCTGGCCCTCACCAGTTTCTTCAGCCAGCTCGTCCATGGATATCTGGCCCTCGTCTGAACGGGAATAAGCGTCAATTGCCATGCGCAGCTTTTCCAGCCCTTCGGTGGAGCTGCAGTCCGGAAGCTTGGGCAGCTCATCGAGGTTTTTGATGCCCATGGTGCGCAGAAAAACATCCGTGGTCTTATAAAGCGCCGGTCTGCCCGGCGCGTCCAGATTGCCGCAGCGCTCAATAAGTGAGCGCTCCAGCAGTGCCGACACCGTGTATGAGCTGTCCACGCCACGCACCTGGTCGATATAGGCCCGGGTCACGGGCTGGAAGTACGCCGTTACAGCCAGAGCCTCCAGCGCGGGCTGGGACAGCATGGGCGGCTTGCGACGCTCCATTGTCTTTGTGATAAGCTGTGCATATTCCGGCGCAGAGCAAAGCTGGAGCTTGTCCTCCAGCGTCAGCAGCCGCACGCCCCTTTCGCCGTCGGTATATTCCTTCGCCAGCAGCGACGCGCATTGGGTCACGTCCTCCTCCGGCACGCCCAGCACCAGCGAAATGCGCGCCGCGGGAACAGGCTCACCCGCTGCAAAAAGTATAGCCTCAATAGCGCTTTTTAATCTGCTTTCGTCCATATTACTCAATTATCCTGTCCAGTATTTCATCAGTATCCCCGCCGGTGAACACAAGGTCATAGTCACCGTCGGCGCTGTTTATGCTTAGACTGCCCATGCTGCACAGCTCCAGCACGGAAATAAACGTGGCCACCACCTCGGAACGGCTGCGGCAGGCGTCATACAGCCTGTGAAGGGAGATCGCTTTATCCCTGCGCAGCATTCCGATAAGCTCGCGGCTTTTTTCCCGCACTCCGTAGGGAATGCGCCGGGGCGCGGCCTCGGAAATCTCTCTGAGATCAGTTGTTTTGCCGCCCCGCGAATACACGTCCAGCAATGCTTTCAAAAGATCGGAGGGCTGGTGGCGGTAGTCATACTCCCGCTTTTTGTTTTTCAGCGGCTCAGGCAGCTTTGTATAATAAAGCGCGCCGTATTCGTAGGCTTCCTTCAGCTCCGGCGTTACCTTCTGCACAGCTTCAAGAATATCCCGGGATTTGAGCTGCTCCAGAGACTGCATCAGAAGCTCCAGCTCCGAGACCTCCTCCTGATCGTTTGTCAGCAGCATACGGGTCTTTATATACAAAAGATAGGACGCCATCTGCACGAACTCGCTGGCAACATCCAGATCTATTCCCTGCATTTTATCCAGGTATTCAAGATACTGAGCCAGTATTTCCGATATTTTTATGTCCCTGATCTCTATCTTGTTTTTGGAGAGCAGCATCAGTATAAGGCTGAGAGGGCCTTCAAAGTCGCTCAGCTCCTCTTTGGATCTTACTACGCCCTCCAGATGGTATGTGGGATCTTCCATTCAAACAAACCTCGAAACCATATTAAAGCCGAACTGGGCTATGAAAAAGAGCTTGTCATAGCAAAAATGTATGGCCGTATCCAGCGGCTTTCCAAGAACGCCGGTGGATACCAGCAGTATAAGCGCCAGCATTCCGTATTTTTCGTAGCGCATAAGCCGGTAATAGTTCTTGTCGCTCAAAAGCGAAAACATGACCTTCGACCCGTCCAGCGGAGGAATGGGGATTATATTGAATACCGCCAGCGCCAGACTGAGATAGGCTGTAAGCTCGATCATATCAAGAACAGTCTGGGCAAAGGCGGAGCCGGAATTCAGCGGAATATATAAAACTCCGTACAGCAGAAGAAATACAGCGCTTATCAGCACGTTGCACGCAGGCCCTGCCAGCGCCGTAATCGCCATACCTTTTTTAGGGTTTTTGAAGTTATACATATTCACCGGCACGGGTTTTGCCCAGCCGACTTTGAAAACCACCATCATGAGAAGACCCATAATGTCGATATGCTTTATGGGGTTCAAGGTAAGCCGTCCCTGGCTTTTTGCCGTGTTGTCCCCCAGACGATAAGCCACATAGCCGTGGCTGACCTCGTGCAGAGTTATGCAGATAAGCGCGGGGATAACAGATGTGAGTATATTTACAAGGTACGACCAGTTAAGTCCGTCCCATATGGTTTTAATTGTTCCTATGACTGCTCACCTCCGTAAGATGTTATATTGTATCAAAAATTCACAGTTTTTACAATAGAAGAGCGTGCCGCAAATAAACTTGTTTGCAGCACGCCCGGATTATTTTATATCGCTTTTAATATCTCGGCAATCAGCTTGTCCCTGCCCTCGCCCTTTTCCGCGGAAAACGGCAGTATGGGCACGGTCTCGTCAAGCTCAAGCGTCCGGCGGATAAGGGCCATGTTTGGCTCTATCTCGCTTTTTTTCAGCTTGTCGCATTTGTTTGCCACAACTGTCAGACAGCAGTCTGTGCTTTTAAACCAGCTGGCCATGGTGATATCGTCAGCGGTGGGCTTGTGGCGGGAATCCACGATCATGACGCCCAGAGATATTCTCTCAGGATCAGCAAAGTACTCCTCCATCAGCCTTCCCCAGCGGTCGCACTCCGCCTGAGATACCTTGGCGTATCCGTAGCCGGGAAGATCGACAAAGTAGACGCGCTTGTCCAGAAGAAAATAATTGACATAAATGGTCTTGCCGGGGGCAGAGCCCACTCTGGCAAAGTTTTTGCGGTTCAAAAGCCGGTTAATCACCGAGGATTTGCCCACGTTGGACTTGCCGGCAAAAACTATGCTGGGCAGCCTGTCGCGGATAAAGCCCTCCGGTGAAGCGGCTGATTTGATGAATTCCGCGTTATTGAAATTTATATTAGCCATGTCACTGCCTTATCCCCGCGCCGGACTCCAGCTTGGGCTGGGGCGGCATAATGGGGGACTTTTCATTATTTTTTCCGGGGACGCGCACCAGCGCGGCGTCAAGTATTTTATCCACATGGTCGGTGGTGACGAAGTTGAGCGCCCGGCGCACAGTCTGGTCTATCTCTTTCAGATCAGGCTCGTTATCGGCGGGGATGATGACCGTGTTCACGCCGTTTCTCAGGGCGGCCATGGTCTTTTCTCTGAGTCCGCCTATGGGCAGGATGCGGCCCCGCAGGGTTATTTCGCCGGTCATGGCGATATCCCGGCGGGCGGGTATGCCAGTAAGGGCGGATATGAGCGCAATGCAGATGGTGATGCCGGCAGAGGGGCCGTCCTTGGGTATGGCGCCCTCGGGAAAGTGGATATGGATGTCCTTATTCTTGTAGAAATCCGGGTCAACTCCCAGCAGCTCGGCCCGGCTGCGGATATAGGTGACAGCAGCCCGGGCGGATTCCTTCATCACGTCGCCCAGATTGCCGGTAAGCTCCAGCTTGCCGGAACCGTCCACCACGGCAACTTCCACGTCCAGAACCTCGCCGCCGACCTGAGTCCAGGCAAGGCCCCGCACAAGACCCACCTCGTTGGCTTGAATGTGGCCGGACCCAGCAGCTCCTCCAGATTTTTGGTCCGCACTGTGAGAGACTTGAATTTATTCTGGGCTATGCCGGTGGCCGCCCGGCGGCAGATAGCCGCTATCTCACGTTCAAGAACGCGCACGCCGGATTCCCGGGTATAAAGGGACACGATGCTTCTAACCCCGTCGTCGGACACCTTAAGCTGCGTGCCCTTCAGGCCATGCTTTTTACGCTGCTTGGGAACAAGGTGCTCTTTGGCTATTCTGAGCTTTTCCTCGTCGGTATAGCTAGATAGCTCGATGACCTCCATGCGGTCCAGAAGCGGTCTTGGAATAGTTTCAGTGGTGTTGGCGGTGGTGATGAAAAACGTGTTGGAAAGATCCCAGGGGATCTCAAGGTAATTGTCCCTAAAAGCGCTGTTCTGCTCGCCGTCCAGAGCTTCAAGCAGCGCGGCGGAGGGGTCGCCCCGATAATCGGAGCCCAGCTTGTCGATCTCGTCGAGCACCATGAGCGGGTTTGCGCTTTTGGACTGGATAATGCCGTTCATTATCCTGCCGGGCATGGCGCCGATGTAGGTTTTGCGGTGGCCCCGTATCTCGGCCTCGTCATGCACGCCGCCCAGAGAAATGCGCACAAGCTTTCTGTTGGTGGCTCTTGCGATGGACATGGCGATGCTGGTCTTGCCCGTGCCCGGAGGCCCCACAAGGCAGATAAGCCCGCCCTTGACATCCGGCGTAAGCTTTCTGACAGCCAGATATTCGATGATGCGCTCCTTGACCTTTTCAAGGCCGTAGTGATCCTCGTCCAGCATTTTTCTGGCCTTTGCAACGTCCAGTGTTTCCTGCGTGCGCTCGTTCCACGGCAGGGTCAGACACACGTCCAGATAGTTGCGTATAACGGAAGCCTCCGCCGAGCCGAAGGGCTGCTTTGCAAGACTGGAGACCTCTTTGAGAAGCTTTGCTTCGATCTCCTTGTCGGCAATATCAAGAGCGCGGATTTTTTTGCGGTACTCGCTCACATCGTCGCCGGCGTCTTCCCCGTCTCCCAGCTCCTGCTGGATGATCTTCATTTCCTCCCGGAGATAATACTCCCGCTGGTTTTTGCTCATCTGATCGTTGGTGGCTTCTGTAAGCTCCTGCTCGATGGTGAGAACGTTCAGCTCGTTGTTGAGCATTTTGGCCAGCATGGCAAGTCTGCGGGCAGGCCGGGTCTCCTCCAGAAGAAGCTGCTTATCCTGATACTTAAGGCGCACAGTGTTGGCGATAAAATCCGCCACATATCCTGCGTCGGTGCTGGAAAGTATGCTGAGCACTATCTCTGGCGCCGTGTTGTCGCTCAAGCGCACATACTCCTCAAAAAGGTTGATGCAGCCCCGCACCAGCGCTTCCCTTCTGGCATCGCTGACCCGTTCCTCCGTATCGGGCATTTTTTCAACCTCAGCGTAAAAGCTGGGAGACTCGGAGGTAATGTCAGCTATGCGGGCGCGGTAAAGCCCCTCCACCATAACTCTGGCGGAGCTGCCGTTGGGCTGGCGGAGCTGCTGGCGCACCCGGCAGACCGTGCCTATTTCATAGAGGTCGGCGCGCTCAGGAATATCCTTGGCCACGTCCTTCTGGGTGACGAGGAAAATGTTCTGATCCGAGCCCATGGCAAAGTTGAGCGCCGCAATAGACATGGGACGCTCAATATCAAAAGTCAGAAGCATACCGGGAAAAGCCGTCATGCCCCGCAGGGCCAGCATCGGCAGCCCTCTTGTATCGTTAACTTTGTTGTCGTTCATAAATCTGTTCTCCTTTCCGGAGAGAAAAACTCTCATAGTGGGATTATAACACGCCTTTTAGCTGGCAGTTGTCTAATATACTACATATATTTAACAAGCCGGGGCATTTGCCCCGGCTTATATCTAATGTCAGGAAACGCTTTCCTCTTTCTGCTTTTTGCGCACTATCATGGGGCTCGTTCCGTTTTTCACGGAATCCGCGGTAATGACCACCTTCTCGATGCTCTTGTCAGAGGGCACGTTATACATTACGTCGGTCATGACGCCTTCCATAACGCTTCTCAGTCCGCGGGCGCCTATCTTCATGGCGATGGCCTTGTCGGCGATAGCCTCCAGCGCGCCGGGCTCGTATTCAAGAGTAACCCCGTCGTAGCTCATAAGCATCTTGTACTGCTTACTCAGAGCGTTTTTAGGCTCCGTAAGTATGCGCACAAGGTCGTTCCGGCCAAGAGAATTAAGCGCGGCCACCACAGGCAGACGGCCTATAAGCTCCGGTATGATACCAAATTTCAGCAGGTCATGCTGCTGCACATTGGCAAATATTTCGCCCACATCCCGGTCGGCGGAGCTTTTGATGTCCGCTTCAAAGCCCATGGACTTTTTATCAGTGCGCCGCTCGATTATCTTATCAAGACCGTCGAAAGCACCGCCGCAGATGAAAAGAATATTGGCCGTGTTCACCTGAATGAACTCCTGATGGGGGTGCTTGCGCCCGCCCTGTGGCGGAACGTTGGCCACAGTGCCTTCAAGCAGCTTCAAAAGAGCCTGCTGCACACCCTCGCCGGAGACGTCTCTTGTGATGGAGGTGTTCTCGCTCTTGCGGGCGATCTTGTCTATCTCGTCGATATAGATTATGCCCTTCTCGGCCTTTTCCACGTCAAAATCAGCGGCCTGAAGCAGCTTGAGGAGAATGTTTTCCACATCCTCGCCCACATAGCCGGCCTCGGTAAGCGTGGTGGCGTCGGCGATGGCGAAGGGTACGTCCAGCATTTTTGCCATGGTCTGGGCAAAAAGCGTTTTGCCGCTGCCGGTGGGGCCAATGAGCAGGATGTTGGACTTTTGCAGCTCAACATCGTTGTCTGCGCCGTGGAGAATACGCTTATAGTGGTTATAGACCGCAACGGCCAAAACCACCTTGGCCCGCTCCTGACCAATAACATAGTCGTCCAGATTCTTTCTTATATCGGCAGGCTTGGGCAGCTCGTCAAAGCTCATCTGACTGCCGTCGGCCCCTTCTATGGTGGGCTCGTAGCCGTCCTCGATTATGCTCATGCACAGGCGCACGCACTCGTCACAGATATAGGAGCCGTTACCGGCTATAAGCCTGTTGACAAGTGACTGGGGCTTGCCGCAGAAAGAACATTTTATACTTTTTCTGTCATCCGTCTTTGCCATATAATACCTCTTGCAGGTCAATGCCTGTAATCATGAATATGGGGGAACTGTTCGTTCCCCCATTCTACTAAACAGATCAGCGTTTGTAAATAACCTTATCGATAATTCCGTAGTCTTTCGCTTCTTCAGCGGGCATGAAGTTATCGCGCTCAGTATCGATGGCGATCTGCTCTATGGATTTGCCTGTATTTTCAGACAATATCCTGTTCAGCTTCTCTCTGGTGCGCAGCATCCATTCGGCCTGGATCTTGATATCCGAAGCCTGACCCTGAGTGCCGCCGGAGGGCTGATGGATCATAATCTCGGCATTGGGCAGAGCTATGCGCTTGCCCTTGGCGCCGGAGGACAGCAAAAACGCGCCCATGGACGCCGCCATGCCGATACATATGGTGGAAACGTCCGGCTTGATGTACTGCATGGTGTCGTATATGGCCATGCCGCTGGTCACACTGCCGCCGGGGGAATTGATATAAAACTGTATGTCCTTGTCCGGGTCCTGAGCCTCCAGATACAGAAGCTGGGCCACGATAAGGCTTGCGGTGGTATCGTTGACCTCCTCGGACAGCATGACGATGCGGTCGTTGAGAAGTCTTGAGAAAATGTCGTAAGAGCGCTCGCCGCGGCTGGTCTGCTCAACGACATAAGGAACTAAGCTCATTTAAAAACTCTCCTTTCGAATTAACAGTTAT